>NZWA01000043.1 GCA_002697505.1 Flavobacteriales bacterium
AAAAAACCTAAAAAAAATAAAAAAATAAATTTTCTTCTTAACATGCTGTTTTTTTTAAAAAGCCTTGGTCAATATAATGCTTAACTACTTTATCCAAAATACCATTTACAAACATTTTACTTTTCTTTGTACTATAGTATTTTGAAATTTCTATATATTCATTAATAGAAACCTTTATTGGTAAATCATTCATTTCAAAAATTTCAGAAAATGCCATTTTTAACAAAATTTTATCAATAAAAGCAATTCTATCCAAATCCCAATTTTTTGCAAATTTTTTAATTATTTCTTCATATTTCTGATTGTATTTAATACTATTTCTAAACAAGTCAATAGCAAAAGATTTATCTGATGCATCTTTAAAAACTAATGGAATTGAAATTTTATCATTTTTTTTAATTTGACTATTAAAAATTGTCACAACAAAAGGAAGATCATCCTGCCAATATATACTTTCTTCCTCAAGTATATGATGCAATAATTCATTGTTTAGTATATGATTATTAAATACTTTCACAATAAAATCTATATCAATAGAAATATCTTTATTTTCATTTTCTATATACGATTTATAAATGTTCGAAGTAAACAGTTCTTTAAATAATTTATTAATCAAATCATGATCATTACTCTTAAGTATATAAACCAATTTATTAGTTTCTTTTAGTAATAATTTGTTTTTTAAAATTTCTTTAGAAAACTGATTAGTTACAAATCTTTTATTTGGATTCAAATCTGATTCCTTAGGAAAAAACTTGTTTTTACTTTCATCTAAAAACTTATCAGTGTAGTTAATAATTTCAATCAGCAATGAAAATAATACAACATATAATCTTCTTACATCCTTAAAATGGTTTATCATTTTTTTTTCAGATTTAGAAATATCGTGAATTTCATTAGCATTTGAAAAGTAAGAATATAAAGATTGCATAACTTTCAATCTAATATGCCTTCTAGTAAGCATATTTCTATTTTTTATTTTTATTTATTCTCTCTTGAGCAATCTTTAAAGCTGTAACGTGTGTATTAATTTTTTCAACTTCAGATGTTTTGAAAATATTTAAAGTTGTATTGTAAATATCAGAAGTTTGTTTTAATGCTGCATCTTTATCATATCCATTTAGTTCTGAATATACATTAATTAATCCACCAGCATTAATTAAAAAATCTGGTGCATATAAAACTCCTTTTTTCATCAATAATTCTGAATCTCTTAACTCATCCTCAAGTTGATTATTAGCCGCACCAGCAACAATAGAACACTTAAGTCTATTAATTGTAAATGGATTTAAAGTTGATCCTAAAGCACATGGTGCATATATATCAACATCGAGATCATAAAAATTTTGATCTGAAAAAATTTTTACTTTATATTCATTAGATATTTTATTGACTTTTTCCTTATTAATATCATTTATAATTACATCGGCATTTTCTTCTTTTAAATATTTAACTAAGTGCATACCAACATGTCCAATGCCTTGAACAAGTATTGATTTCCCAATCAAATCAGAAGACCCCCATTTATATTTAGCAGATGCTTTAATAGCCATATATACACCATATGCAGTAACTGGTGAAGGATCACCACTACCACCCATACTAATTGGAATACCTGTGACATGTTTCGTTGTACTTCTAACATATTCCATATCCTTCGTACTCATACCGACATCTTCTGCAGTAATATATTTACCTCCCAAACTATCAACATATTGTCCAAACTTCCTCATCAACTCAGGAGTTTTATTCTTTTTTGAATCACCAATAATAACCGCTTTTCCACCACCTAAATTTAGTCCAGAAATTGATGCTTTCAAAGACATTCCTCTAGAAAGTCTTAAAACATCAAGTAATGCATGATTACTATTTTCATAATTCCACATTCTTGTACCTCCAAGAGCAGGTCCTAATGTAGTGTCATGAATTGCAATAATTGCCTTTAGTCCTGTTTCTCTGTCAAAACAGTGAACAACTTGTTCATGACCCATAGTAATCATCTTATTAATTACGGAGTTTTTACTTTTCTCTTGGATACTTAGCTCAATCATATTTTTGAAAACTATTATAAAGTTTAAATGGATCGCAAATTTAATTATTTTTGCGAGATCAATTCAAACTGCAATTGCAATTAATGCAACATCTTAAATACTTATATAAATTTTTATGGAAACACAAACTAAAATTATTGGTTGGTACTTTTTTTGTGTTGATATCTAATTTTTTTGCTTTGTATCCGGCAGAGTTTGTAAGAAAAGCATTTGATACTATCTTAGAAAATACACATAACATTAACCATTTTAATAATACTAATAAAATAATTTTAAAATATACTAGTCTTATTTTATTATTTTCTGTTTTAAAGGGAGTGTTTATGTTTTTTATGCGTCAAACTATTATTGTAGTGAGTAGATATATTGAATTTGATCTCAAAAATGAAATTTATAAAAAATATCAACAATTAAATCTTGAATTTTATAAAAAAAATAAAACAGGTGATCTAATGAATCGTATTTCTGAAGATGTTAGTAAAGTAAGAATGGCAGTAGGTCCTGGACTAATGTATACTATTAATATAACTACATTATTTTTTCTTGTAATTAATAGAATGTTAGATATAAATTCAAAACTTACTTTATATACACTTATTCCATTTCCTTTATTAGCAATAAGTATTTATTACGTCAGTAACAAGATAAATGTCAGAAGTGAAAAAGCACAAAAACAATTATCAAAAATAACAGCAATAACTCAAGAAAGTTACTCAGGAATAGAAATTATAAAATCTTTTAATCAACAAAAAAATATTTTAAAAAATTTTGTGAATCAATGCAAAAAATACACAAAAAAACAAATTGATCTTATAGAAATTGAAGCATTTTTTTTTCCTTTAATAATAGTATTAATAGGATCAAGTACATTAATAACAATTTACATTGGTGGATTAGAATCATTTAAAAATAATATTTCTACAGGCAACATTGCGGAATTTATTATTTACATAAACATGTTAGCATGGCCAATTGCTTCGATTGGATGGATAACATCATTATTACAACGCGCATCTGCTTCTCAGGAAAGAATAAATAAATTCTTGAAAATTAAACCAAAAATTAATCAAAATAAAACAAAAAAAACATTAATAAAAGGAAATATAAAATTCAAAGATGTATCATTAATATATAACGATACAAATATAAAAGCATTAAATTGTATTAATCTCGAAATTCAAGAAGGAAAAACTTTAGGAGTTTTTGGTAAAACAGGTTCTGGTAAAACAACACTACTTGATTTAATAACTAGACTTTATGATACGAATTCAGGAAAAATATTTATTGATAACATTGATATTAAAAAAATTAACCTTTCATCTTTAAGATCTTATATAGGATATGTCCCACAAGATGGATATTTATTTTCTGGCACAATTAAAGACAATATTATCTTTTCAAGTGACAATTATAATTATAACAAAATGGTTGCAGCTGCAAAATATGCTGAAATACTAGATGAAATCAATTCTTTTAAAGATGGGTTCAATACTATAGTTGGTGAAAGGGGCGTTCAGCTTTCTGGTGGCCAAAAACAAAGACTTTCAATAGCTAGAGTTTTTTACAAAAACCCATTAATGTATATTTTTGATGATTGCCTGTCTGCAATCGATAAACAAAAATCAAAAAATATTTTAATCAATTTAAATAAAAAAATGAAAAGTAAGACAAGCATTATTGTTAGTCATAAAATAAGTAGTTTGGAAAAATTAGATGATATTATAGTATTAAAAAAAGGAGAAATAATACAAAAAGGCTCCCACACAGATCTTATAAAAACGGAAGGATACTATAAAGAAGTGTTTATTAAGCAATCAAGTAATTTGGAAAATATTTAATATTTTTTATATTTGAGGATAAATTTTACGTATGGAAGGAAAAAAAAATATAGAAGAAATTTATTCTAAATCATTAAGGGCTGGTAGAAGAACTTATTTTTTTGATGTAAGGTCAACAAAAGCAGGTGATTATTATATGACAATCACAGAAAGTAAAAGAGATTTTACAGAAGATGGCACACCATTTTATAAAAAACACAAAATATACCTCTATAAAGAAGATTTTGTACAATTTCAAGAAAATTTGAAAAATGTAAGTGACTTCATAATTAAAGAAAAAGGTGAAGAAATAATATCTGAATCAAAAAATTTAGATAAAAAAGATGATATAAACAATCAAGAATCTAAAACAGATTTTACTGAAGTTAACTTTGAAGATTTAGGAAAAGAATAATCTCATAAATTATTTTTTAACAATATATATTTGTGTTAATAATTTAATTAGTTAATTCACAAAAAGATATTTATAGCATATTATTTTTACAATATTAATTCAAGTTATGAGTAAAATTATTGCTATAGCAAACCAAAAAGGTGGAGTTGGTAAAACAACCACTGCGATTAATTTAGCTGGTTGTTTGGGTGTTTTAGAAAAGAAAACCTTATTAATAGATGCTGATCCACAAGCAAATTCAACATCAGGTTTAGGATTAAATCCGAAAGATATTGAAAAAGGAACTTATGAGGTGATAATTTCAGATGTATTAGCTAAAGATACTATTCTAAAAACAAATTCACCTAATTTAGATATTTTACCTGCAAACATTGATTTGGTTGGAGCTGAAATTGAACTTATTCAAATCGAAGAAAGGGAATTTCAAATGAAAAATGCTATCAAAAAGTTAAAGGATGATTATGATTATATAATAATTGATTGCGCTCCATCTTTGGGCTTATTAACACTTAATGCACTTGCAGCCTCAGACACCGTTATTATACCCATACAATGTGAGTATTTTGCTCTTGAAGGATTAGCAAAACTATTAAATACAATCAAAGTAGTACAACAAAGACTAAACATTAAACTTAAAATTGATGGTTTATTATTAACTATGTATGATACAAGATTAAGGTTATCTAATCAGGTTGTGGAAGAAGTCAAAAAACATTTTCAAAAAATGGTATTTAACACTATTATTCATAGAAATGTAAGATTAGGAGAGTCTCCCTCTTTTGGAGAAACAATAATTAGTCATGATGCAACAAGTAAAGGTGCAATCAATTATCTTAACTTAGCCAATGAATTATTAGAAAAAGAAGCTCAAAAAGAATGATGTCAAAAAAAGAAAAAAAAATATTAGGCAAAGGACTATCAGCAATTCTTGGAAATAATTTAAAGCAAGAAAATAAACTGGAAATACACAAAGATAATTCCTTACAAATTAGTCAAATTGGTAGCATATTAATTTCAGAAATAGAACTAAATCCTTTTCAACCAAGAAAAGAATTTGATCAGGAAAGGCTAAATGAACTTTCTATGTCTATTAAAGAACTTGGAGTTATACAACCAATTACTGTAAGAAAAATAGAAAGTGATAAATATCAGCTAATTTCTGGAGAAAGAAGATATAGGGCATCTAAACTAGCTAATATTTTGAAAATACCAGCATTTATTAGGGTTGCTAATGATCAGCAAATGCTAGAAATGGCTTTAGTTGAAAATATTCAAAGACAAAATCTTAATGCGATTGAAATTGCACTAAGCTATCAAAGACTTATCAAGGAATGTAATCTAACTCAAGAAGCTTGTAGTAAAAGGGTTGGTAAAAAAAGATCAACAGTTACCAATTTTCTCAGATTACTTAAACTACCTCCTATTATACAGAAGGGATTAAAAGAAAGAAAAATAACTACTGGTCATGCAAGATCATTAATCAATATTGAAAATAGAGAAAGTCAAACTAATCTTTATCATGACATTATTGTAAATGGGTATTCTGTACGAGAAGTTGAAGAACTATCTAAAGCATTCAAAGAAAAAAAATACAAAAGAATTTCTAGAGAAAGAAAATCTGTTTCTTTACCATTTAATCAAAAAAAAATGATCTATGATTTGTCAATTCATTTAAATACTGATATTGATATAACCCAAAATAAAAAAGGAAGTGGAAAACTTACTATTTCATACGATAACCAAAATGAACTTGAAAGAATATTTAATCTCATACAAAAGCATGATTAAAAAAAAATTTTTAATATTTTTTTTTATTCTGTTTAGTATTGTTGCAAACAGTCAAAAAATTGAAAAAAAACCCTCAAAAGCGGCATTATATTCTACAGTTTTACCAGGTCTAGGGCAAGCGTACACATATAAATATTGGAAAATTCCAATAATATATGCTGGCCTAATTACATCTGGATATTATGTAAGTGACAACTATCAAAAATACAATTTATATAAAAATACTTTTATTGACAGAGTAAATGGAGAAAGTAATGATCAGTTCATTAATGTTTATTCAGACAACGACTTACAAACATTAACAAGTTTCTACAGAAGAAACACAGAAGTATCTTCACTTTTATTTTTACTTACTTATATTTTAAATATATTAGACGCTTCAGTAAATGCTCATTTGATTAACTATGACATAAGCGAGAATATTTCTATTAATTTTACACCAAAAAATATGAGCAATAATAGTTATTCCCTTATAAATATGCATCTAAAATTATAAGATTATGAAAATTATCATCTCTGGATTTGGAAAGATGGGTAAAAAAATCAAAGCTATCGCTCAAAAAAGAGGTCATAGTATTATTAACATTTCAAATAGTAAAAATCCATTAACTGATTTAGATGTTACAAAATGTGATGTTGTCATTGATTTTAGTACTCCTGATACTGCATTTGATAATATATTTTATTCGCTGATTAATAATACTCCTATCGTTTCTGGAACTACAAGCTGGTTATCTAATATTAATAAAGTAAAAAATCTATGCTTAGAAAAAAAAGGAGCATTCTTATATTCAGCAAATTTCAGTTTAGGAATGAATATTTTTTTCGAAATCAATAAACAAATTGCTGAAATTATGAAATCGCATGAATATAAATGTGAAGTTAATGAAGTTCACCATATTCAAAAAATTGATTCGCCTAGTGGCACAGCTTTAGTACTAAAAGATGATATTCAAAAAATTTATGGTCAAAATATTAATGTTAGTTCTAAAAGATTAAATAAAACTGTTGGTATTCATAATATAAAATATGAATCTGATATTGATGAAATTATAATTACTCACAATTCTAAAAATAGAGACGGATTTGCGTTAGGAGCTATTTTTGCAGCAGAATGGATAATTGGGAAAACAGGTTTTTTTACAATGAAAGACGTGTTAAAATTTTAAAATTTAAAAAAAAAAAATGCAAGAAAAACTAGAAAAATTATTTGGAAAATCACTTAAACTAACTCTTTTTATATTTTTTACAATTATATGGTCATTATTTGTTTATTTAATTAAAGGTGAATGGCTATACTTTGTTCCAATAATTTTAGCTGATGTGTTATTTTTTGAAACTATTAGTTGGCAATTTTGGAAAAAGAAAGAAAAAAAGAAAAAAGAAAAAAAAAGTGAATTTAAAAGTTGGGTTGATGCAATTTTATTCGCTGTTATAGCCGCCACACTCTTAAGAACATTTTTAATTGAAGCATATACTATTCCTACACCTTCAATGGAAAAATCAATGTTAGTTGGAGATTTTCTTTTTGTTAGTAAAGTTGCATATGGACCAAGAGTACCAATGACCCCTCTTGCAGTTCCACTAGTTCATCATACAATTCCGATTTTAGGTTTAAAATCTTATTCAGAAGCTTTAAAAATCCCTTATCATCGAATGAAAGGATTAGGTCATATTAAAAGAAATGACTGCGTAGTTTTTAATTGGCCAGCAGAAGATCTAGCTAGACCAATTGATAAAAAGGAAAATTATGTAAAAAGATGTGTAGGGATTCCTGGCGATACAATTGAAATTAACAGTTCATTTTTATATGTAAATAATAAACCTCAAGATTCTGTTTTTGGAATGAAAAAGCAATGGAGTTATAGAGTAGAAATGAAAGGAAATGCATCATTAAATAAAAAAATATTGTATGAAAAATATGATATAACAGAAGTCAGAAGGTATGGAAAAGATTGGATATTAAATTTAACTGATTTTAACCTAAATGAAATTAGTAAATTTAAGAATATAAAAAAAATAACAAAATTAATTTCTGAAAGTGAGAATGACCACAGAATTATGTTTCCACAAGATAAAAAATATAAATGGAACAGTGATAATTTTGGACCCCTAGTTATACCAAAAAAAGGAAAATACATTCAACTAAATTCAAATAATATAGCTATATATAAAACTATCATTGAAAGATATGAAAGAAACACTTTAAAAGTTGAAGGAGATTCTATATTTATTAACAATATACTCACGAATAAATATAAATTTAAAATGAATTACTTTTGGATGATGGGTGATAATAGACATAATTCTGCTGATTCAAGAATGTGGGGTTTTGTGCCTGAAAATCATATTGTAGGAAAGGCTTTATTTGTATGGATGAGTTGGGATAAAAATGCTAAAGGATTAAAAAAAATTAGATGGAATAGATTATTTACAAGTGTTAAATAAAGTTCTACTTCCTTCATCTTATTTTGGACCAATTGAATATTATGCATTTTTATGCAAATACAGGAATATTTATGTTGAAGTTCAAGAAAATTTCATTAAACAAACAATTAGAAATAGATGTTATATCATGTCTGCAAATGGCAAACTTAGATTAACTGTACCAGTTTACAAAACTCATCAAACTAAAATTAATAATATAAAAATCTGCTATAAACAAAATTGGATAAAAAATCATTGGTTTTCAATAAAATCTTCTTACGGCTCCTCCCCTTATTTTTTATTTTATGAAAATGAAATTATTAAAATTCTGCAAAAGCGAGAAAAATATTTATTTGATTTGAATAATTCTTTGCAAAATAAAATATTTGAAATATTAGATATTAATCCTTTAATTACTTTTACTAAAAATTATAATCATGAAAATAATATGTTTGATTTAAGAAATTACTCTTTTTTACATAATAAAATAAAACCGTACAACCAAGTTTTCATGAATAAGTTGAACTTTATACCCAATTTATCAATTTTAGATTTAATATTTAATCTTGGACCTCAAAGTACTAAATATCTGCTAGAAATAGACATATAAAATCATTTGCTTATTTTTGAAAAAAATAATTATTGTGAATTTAGATTTTAATAAAAATGATGATTTCATGAGATTGGAAATTTCCGATCTCAAAAGAAAAAAAGCAGTTATTCTAAAAGGAGGTGGAAAAGATAAAATTAAAAAACAGCATGAGAAAGGAAAATTAACTGCTAGAGAGCGTATAGATTTTTTAAAAGACCCTGGTGCTATTTTTTTTGAAATAGGCTTATTCGCTGGATACGAAATGTATTCTGATTACGGTGGATGTCCTGCTGGTGGTGTTATTGCAGGCATTACCTATATAAAAAATAGAATGTGTATTATAGTTGCAAATGATGCAACTGTAAAAGCTGGCGCTTGGATGCCAATTACTGCAAAAAAAAATCTTAGACTTCAAGAAATTGCCATGGAAAATCGTCTGCCAATTATTTATTTAGTTGACAGCGCAGGCGTTTTTTTACCCATGCAAGATGAAATATTCGCTGATAAAGATCATTTTGGTCGTGTTTTTAGAAACAATGCAAAAATGAGTTCTATGGGTATTTTACAAATTGCTGCAATTATGGGTTCATGCGTTGCCGGAGGTGCTTATTTACCAATTATGAGTGATGAAGCTATTATAGTAAATAAAACAGGTTCAATTTTTCTTGCTGGTAGTTATTTGGTTAAAGCTGCGATTGGTGAAGAAATTGACAATGAGAGTTTAGGTGGTGCTTCAACACATTGTGAAATCTCCGGAGTAACTGATTACAAAGCAAAAAATGATGAAGATGCATTAAAGATTATTAAGAACATTATTGATAAAACTGCAGAAAACTCAAAAGCAGGTTTTAATCGTAAAGAAAGTAAAGAACCAAAAGTTGATATTAAAAATATATATGGAATTTTACCAAAAGAAAGGAATGTTCCATATGATATGAAAGAAATTATAAAATGTTTAGTTGATAATTCTGATTTTGAAGAATACAAAAAAGAATATGGTCAGTCAATTATATGTGCATACGCTAGAATTGATGGGTGGTCTGTAGGTATTGTTGCTAATCAACGCAAAAGTATTAAAACAAAAAAGGGAGAAATTCAGTTGGGAGGTGTCATATATTCTGATTCTGCAAATAAATCTGCTAGATTTATTGCAAATTGTAATCAAAAAAAAATACCACTTGTATTCTTACAGGATGTAACAGGGTTCATGGTTGGATCACGATCTGAACATGGTGGAATTATTAAAGATGGAGCTAAAATGGTAAATACCATGAGCAACTCTATTGTTCCAAAGTTTACAATAATAATTGGAAATTCATATGGCGCAGGAAATTATGCGATGTGTGGTAAAGCATATGATCCAAGACTAATAGTTAGTTGGCCAACTGCTAAAATTGCAGTCATGGGCGGTGAACAAGCAGCTAAAGTATTATTACAAATAAAAAAAAGTACACTAAAAAAACAAGGAAAAAAAATCACAAAAGAGGAAGAGGAAAAACTTTTAAGTGACATCGTAAAAAAGTATGATTTACAAACCACAAGTTATTTTGCAGCATCTAGGTTATGGGTAGATGCAATTATTGATCCCACTGAAACAAGAAAGGTAATTTCTTTAGGAATTGATGCAGCAAATAATTCACCAATTAAAGAAAAATATAATAGTGGTGTAATACAAACATAATTTGTTAATGTATTTTTTATTTTTGTCAAATATTTAGAGATATGATAAACATAACATTTCCAGACGGAACAATAAAAAAAATGAAAGTAGGTATAACATCTATGGACATTGCAATGGAAATTTCAGAGGGCTTAGCAAGAAACGTTCTTTCTGCAACTATAAATAATGAAGTTTGGGATTTAAATCGTCCAATTTTTGAAGATTGTAACATTAAATTAAATTCTTGGTCTGATGCTGATGGGAAATCGTGTTTTTGGCATTCTTCAGCACATTTACTTGCAGAAGCTCTTGAATTTTTTTACCCTGGTATACAATTTGGAATTGGTCCATCAATTGAAACTGGTTTTTATTATGATATTGATTTGAACGGTCATTCAATATCTTCTGATGACTTTGAAAAAATTGAAGTTAAAATAAAAGAATTAGCGAAAGAAAAAAACAAGTTCATNNGAAGTGATATTAGTAAAAAAGATGCNATTAAATATTTTAAAAATAAAGGTGATAATTTAAAATTAGAACTTNTAGAAGATTTAGAAGACGGAAAAATAACTTTTTANAAACAAGGAAATTTCACAGACTTATGCAAAGGCCCACACCTTACNGATACTTCTAAAATTAANGCAATCAAATTATTAAANATTGCNGGTGCATATTGGAAAGGAGATGAAANTAANAAGCANTTAACTAGAATTTATGCTATTTCTTTTACTAAAGAAAAAGATCTTAAANAGCATATGNTAATGCTTGAAGAAGCAAGGAAAAGNGATCATAGAAAAATTGGTAAAGAAATGGAATTATTTACATTTTCTAAAAAGGTNGGACAAGGTCTTCCTCTATGGTTACCAAAAGGAGCTAAGATAAGAGAGAAANTNGAAAATTTTTTAAAAGAAGCACAAATCAAAGCAGGATATCAACCAGTTGTAACTCCACACATTGGTAATAAAGATTTNTATGTTTGTTCAGGACACTATGAAAAATATGGCGAAGATTCATTTCAGCCAATAAANACNCCCAATGAAAATGAAGAGTTTTTTCTAAAACCAATGAACTGTCCACACCATTGTGAAATCTACAAATCTAAAGCNTATTCTTANAAAGATTTACCAGTTAGATTNGCTGAGTTTGGAACNGTNTATAGATACGAACAATCTGGTGAATTACACGGACTTACNAGAGTTAGATCNTTTACACAGGATGATGCTCATATTTTTGCCAGACAGGATCAAGTAAAAGATGAATTTAAAAACGTTATTGATTTNGTATTNTATGTNTTTAATGCATTAGGATTTAAAGAATTTAAAGCACAAATNTCNCTAAGNGATAAGTTTGATCAAAAAAAATATATTGGATCTGATNAAAACTGGATGAAAGCTGAAGAATCAATAGTAGCTGCCGCTAAAGAAAAAAANTTAAACGCNGTTATTGAATATGGTGAAGCNGCTTTTTATGGTCCAAANCTNGATTTTATGGTTAANGATGCAATTGGTAGAGAATGGCAGNTAGGAACNATACAGGTAGANTATAGCTTACCTGAAAGATTTGAACTTGAATATACNGATANNGACAATAGTAAAAAANGACCNGTTATGATTCATAGAGCTCCTTTTGGTTCNATGGAGNGATTTGTTGCTGTATTGATCGAGCATTGCGCAGGAAATTTTCCNCTATGGCTNTTANCTGACAANTGTATAATATTACCAATTAGTGAAAAACATCATGATTATGCACAAAAAGTGTCTGAATTATTAAAAAATTACGATATTTGCGGCCCTATTGATNAAAGNGCTGAAACTACAGGTAAAAAAATTAGAGATGCTGAAGTTTCNAAAATNCCTTTCATAATAGTTTTAGGAGATAAAGAAAAAGAACAAAAAAATATAAGTGTAAGAAAGCACGGNGGAGAAAATTTAGGATCNTTAAGCNTTGAAAATTTTGCTAAATTGGTTGAAGAAGAAATTAAAGAATTANTAACAATTAAAAAAGAAATATAATCGTAAGNAGANAACAAAATAATCGCANATTTTCNGTTAAAAAAAAGAAACACAGAACTAANATTGAAATAACTGCAAAATTTGTAAGAATAGTAGGAGAAAACATTGAATCAAAGATAATTTCAATTGAACAAGCTATCAAAATTGCTAATCAAATGGAATTAGATTTGGTTGAAATTTCTCCGAAAGCNGACCCTCCGGTNTGCAAAGTTATAGATTATAAAAAATTTATTTACGATCANAAAAAGAAACAAAAAGCGATAAAGAATAAGGCTCAAAANGTTNTAATTAAAGAGCTACGTTTTGGACCNAATACGGGTGAACATGATTTTGAATTTAAATTAAAACATGCAAGAAGTTTTTTAGAAGATGGAGCNAAAGTTAAAGCATTCGTATTATTTAGNGGAAGGACAATAATTTTTAAAGAACAAGGGCAAATTTTATTATTAAAANTAGCTCAAGCNCTTGAAGATATTGGAANTGTAGAANTTATGCCTGAACTNGATGGNAAAAAAATGATAATCATTATAGCACCAAAAAAGAAAAAATAAAATGCCAAAAATTAAAACAAAAGCAGGAGCAAAAAAAAGATTTAAATTAACNGGTTCTGGTAAACTAAAAAGAAAACATGCATTTAAATCACATATTTTAACAAAAAAAGAAACTAAACAAAAACATAACCTAACTAAAACTGGATATGTNCATAAATCAGACGAAAAAAGTGTNAANCAACAATTAGGNATATAGTATTAACAANTATAAAGTTCAATAAAGGGTTTTTTAACCACTTTATATTTAAAAACAAATAAAATGCCAAGATCAGTAAATTCNGTAGCAGCAAAAGCTAAAAGAAAAAAAGTAATAAAAGCAGCAAAAGGGTACTTTGGAAGAAGAAAAAATGTACACACGATTGCAAAAAATGCAGTAGAAAAAGGTATGCAGTATGCATATCGAGATAGAAAAAATAAAAAAAGAACATTTAGATCCTTATGGATTCAAAGAATAAATGCAGGTGTTAGNCAGTTTGACATGTCATATTCAGTATTTATTGGAAAACTAAATAAAACTGGTATTGAATTAAATAGAAAGGTACTTGCAGATTTAGCAATGAACCATCCTGANGCTTTCAAAGCTNTAGTAAAAAAAATAAGTTAATTTAGTTCNTTTTTTAAAAGTTCAGAAATTGTTTTTCCTTCTGCTTTACCNTGTAATTTTTTAATTAANAAGGNCATGCACNTNCCAAAATCCTTNTTTGATTTANCATTCATTTCTTNAACNNCTTCTTTTACAATAATTTCTAGTTGTTTGAAATCAATTTGTTNTGGCAAATAAGNTTNAAGATAAGTTGACTGNTTNATTTCTNTTTGGGCCAAATCATTTCTTTTTTGANTAACATAAATNTCAGATGCATCTTTTCTCTGNTTAACTAATTTGGTAATTATTTTTATAGCTTTATCATCATCAACTTTGTTTCTNCCATCCTTNCTNCACTCTAACAATAAAGCAGATTTGGCTGCACGAAGAGCTTCAAGCNTTTNGGAATCTTTNTTCTTCATTGATTTAATAATATCAATATTAATTTGTTCTTGTATACTCATTATTNTTTTTTAATTTTTTTAATGCANTAATAGCAAAATCATAACNTGGATTNATTTCTATTGCTCTATTATAATCAGATTCAGCTTGNGCTATATTTCCTAATGTTTCAAAACAAANACCTCTTGAATAATATGCTTGANAATAATTAGAATTNGAATAAATTGCATCCGAAAAATTATTGGTTGCAATATCAAACAANTGTAACTCCATATGTATAAATCCNAAATTATAATGTNCATCAGCATGAAATGGATCAACTTTGTGTAATTCGCTNTATGAANTTAANGCATTGTTCCAGTCCATNATTTCNTGGTAAAAAATTGCTTTATTATATAATAACTGCACATCAAANGAATCTAATAACAAAGCANTATTATAANAAGAGATAGCTANTGTATCTTTTTGAAGATGATANGTATGAGCNATCTCNATATACGCTTCTNTANATTTAGGATTAATATTTATAGCATTTGAAAAAAANTTAATTGCCATATCAATATTTTGCAANTATTTATATGCATAACCCATTAANAGATGAGTTTTNTCTTGATTATAATTNANTTCCAAAGATTTNTTAAAATAACTTANAGATTGAATGAATTTTTTTTCATCAANACCTCTAAANGCNAAAAANATTTCACCTANTAATGATAANGATAAATAATTTTTTTTATCAATTTNNATAGCTTTTTCTANATGTNAAATTGAACTATTTATATGTTCTANTTTNTGNGATTTTTTTGATAAATTAAANTATGAATTNCCTANTTTATATCTAATNTCNNCGTTTAAAGAATCTAANATAACACATTGNTTNAGATCATAAATTGCTGATTCGTAATTATTTTTNGATAAATTATAATNAACTCTATCTANNAGTAGNTTAATATTTTTTGGTTCTTTAGAAATTTNTTTTGAAAGCAAAACTATTTCACTTTGTTGATTCTTATTTTCTTGTTTTTCAGTACATGAAACAAAAAATAAAAANCAAAAAAAAATAAAAAACAAATTATANNTTACTACTTGCAATTTCTTTTATTTTNTTTTGAATCTCNTCNGAAAGCTCATGATTGTCATTTAATANTTTTACNACNGAGTCTCTTCCNTGNCCNAGCTTTGTATCNGAATAAGAAAACCATGAACCACTTTTNTTTACTATTTCTAGATCNACAGCTTTATCTAAAATTTCACCAGATTTTGATATACCTTTACCAAACATTATATCAAANTCAACTTTATTAAAAGGTGGTGCNACTTTATTTTTTACAACTTTAACTCTAGTTCTATTTCCTATTATTTCATCACCATGCTTNATTGAACCNATTCTTCTNATATCTAATCTAACTGATGAATAGAATTTTAATGCATTTCCACCTGTTGTTGTCTCAGGATTTCCAAACATTACACCAATTTTCATTCTAATTTGATTNATAAAAATTACTGTGCAGTTTGTTTTATTAATNGTNGCTGTAAGTTTACGTAACGCTTGTGACATTAATCGNGCATGTAAGCCCATCTTACTATCACCCATCTCACCTTCAATTTCAGATTTTGGAGTTAATGCAGCAACTGANTCTATAATAACAAGATCTATNGCACCAGAGCTTATNAGATGNTCAGCAATNTCTAAAGCTTGTTCTCCNTTATCNGGNTGGGAAATATATAAATTATCNATATCGACACCTAATGCTGNNGCATATGAAGCATCNAAAGCATGTTCAGCATCAATAAAAGCNGCAACTCCACCTTGNTTTTGTGCTTCAGCAATAGCATGAATTGTCAATGTTGTTTTTCCNGATGATTCAGGCCCATAAATTTCAATNACACGACCTNTAGGNTATCCNCCAACACCTAATGCCATGTCNAAATTTATTGATCCAGATGAAATCACATCAATATCTTCTGCAACTCTATCACCTAANTTCATNACTACACCTTGACCATAAGTTTTTTCTAATTTTCCTANAGTAAGTTCAAGGGCTTTAATTTTTGCGTTTTGTTCCTTTTTTGACATTTTTTATTTTTTATACAAANTTGAGAAATTAAGTATTAAANATCAACAAAANTTAAATNGTTTTATCAACAACAANAAAAANAGTTAAACAATTTTTGAACATATAANACANCTACATTTTGTTTTTNTTGATTTACAATNTTCTCTNCCAAAAAAAATTATTTGAAGATGTAATTTNTTCCATAAATCAANTGGAAAAATTCTCTTTAAGTCTTTTTCTGTTTGAACNACATTTTTTCCTGAAGAAAGTTTCCACCTATATGCAAGTCTATGTATATGAGTATCGACTGGAAAAGCTGGTTCATTAAAAATTTGTGAAACTATTACCGACGCAGTTTTTTGCCCAACTCCAGGTAATTCCTTTAACTTTTCTAGAGAATTTGGTACTTTTCCATTATATTTTCGAACAAGAATTTGTGACATTTTCTTAATGTTCTTTGATTTAGTAGGTGCTAGACCTATTTGACGAATTAAATTTTTAATTTGATCTACTTTG
>NZWA01000044.1 GCA_002697505.1 Flavobacteriales bacterium
AGGGAAGTAATTGATTGCAGTTGGATCAGTACAACCATATACAATTGCTATACAACTTCCATCATTACATGTGGCAGTCGGATCGTAATTGAAAGCAGTAGAATCGGTACAACCATAATCCGTTAAACATGAACCATCATCTGTATTGGCATTTGGATCGTAATTACAAGCTAGCAGATCAGTGCATCCAAAAGTTGGTAATAAAACAGCATCAATAACATGTACAACCCCATTATCGGCTACTAGATCTGCAACTATAACTTGGGCATTATCAATAAATACTCCATTTGGATTTATTGTTACTGTAACATCTGATCCCAAAAGTGTGGTAACAATCTGTCCATTTATTAACATTGAAGACATAATACTATCAGCAACAACATGATGTAGAAGTATATCTGTTAGCTGTGGTATATCGTTTAAAAGTGCTGTAACTGTTCCTGCAGGCAATAAATTAAAAGCAGCATCTGTAGGTGCAAAAAGTGTAAACGGTCCAGGACCAGATAAATTGTTATTTAGTGAGCAAGCATCAATTGCTGCTTTTAAAGTAGTATGATCAGTTGAACCAGAGACTATATCATAAACTGTATTTGTACATGAGCCTATATTAGATATTGTTTCTGAAGTTGTAAATGTTGCTCCAGATCCAATTACAGTTCCGTTTAATGTTAAGGTATACGAACCATTGCCCCAAGCACAACATAAACCATCACCATACGAATCTATTATGGTAAAATCATAACAATCTATACTTGATAAACATACATCCCATGTATATAATGTATTAGCTAAAGCTAAACTGGCAGGATTAATACTAGCAACTGTAATACCATTTTGATTTACAACCTGCCATGAAATATCTTCTGGATAGTTATCTGTTTGAATATCAATTGTTAATAAATCACCATATACACAAGACCCATCATCTTGAGTTGCACTTGGATCATAATTACATGCATTTATATCAGTGCAACCTAAAACTATATTTACATCAACTGTTGCTGATACAGTTGTTACACAACCTTGACAATCAGTAACTGTTACACTGTATGTTCCAGACGTTACATTTGTAAGATCCTCAGTTGTATCTCCTGTACTCCACGCATAAGTGTATACAGTAGCATTTGGATCTCCATAATGTACAGTACCATTCCAATTTCTTGGAGAGAAGTTTAATCCTGTTGGATATGTACCTCCATGACCTTCAGTAATTGTTACATTAGCATCTGAAACCCATGCAGTTGATCCTACAGTTCCTGTACCATTTGTATATTGTACAGTACCACCGTCTGATCTACCTACCCAGAAACCATAAGTTCCTCCAGCAGGAATAGTTACACCACCAGGAATATTAATATATCCTGTAGTTCCCCCAGCAGTTAAATCTACAGTAGCTGTAGCAACTGAAGTCCATGTTGGTGTTCCAACAGTATAATCTGAATAAGAACAGAATACCTCCATTTGAGCACCGATAACACTTGTGTTACCTGAACCAGGACCTTGAGAGAATCCATCAATATATAAGTCAGATCCAGAAGTATTGATAAGGTTAAATGCATTACCATTTTGACCATTTCCTCCTGCAACTGATACAAATAAATCTGTAGTTGTTACACAGTAAGTACCTGTAACTGTTAAGTCTACAGCTCCATCTCCAGCTCCTGCAGCACTCTCATCAACAACAGTTGTTGAAGCTGATAATGAACAGTAAATACATGAACCATCATCTATAGTAGATGTTGCATCATAGTTTAAAGCTGTTGGATCTGTACAACCATAACATGAAAAATCACAACTTCCATCATCAACATTAGCTGATGCATCGTAATTACATGCAGTTGCATCTGTACAACCAGGTGTTGCTGGTAAACAAATTGATCCTGTGTATGGAGCACCTCCAGTCATAACTAAAGCTCCAGAAGCATCAACTAGCTCCCAAGTAACCTCAGTTTGCCATGATCCACCGTCACATGAAATATCGTAACAGTTATCTGGTAAACAAACAGTTTGAGAACCAAATGATCCTGTAGCTAAAGTAGCACTTACTAAAGCAACGCCATTTGAATCAGACATAGTAAATACATTACCATTCCATCCATCACCAAATGAATCGTACATGTTAAGTGTAAGGAAGTTATCAGTACAGTATGCACATGAACCGTCATCATTTGTAGCATTTGGATCATAGTTAACTGCAATAGGGTCAGTACATCCAAATATACATGAACCTCCACCAACAGAAACTGTTGCAACTCCTCCAGTTCCAGTTACTAAATCATAAGATAAAGTATCACCGTCTGAATCAATTGCAGCAATCCATCCTTGAGTTCCATTGAAGTCTACCCAGCCATCTCCAAATGAATCTTGGAAATATAATTGATAACATCCATTATTTACACATAATTCAGTAGTGTAAAGAGCAGATGTAGTCATACTACCTGCTGCAGCAGCTCCAATTGTATCACCATTTGAATCAATTAATTGCCATGAACCTTCAGTAGCAAATAAATCGATGAAAGCATGTATAGTTACAGCATCATCATAGCCATAATATTGACACGAATAAGTACAAGAACCATCATCAACATTAGCAGTTGGGTCATAGTTTTGAGCTAAAGTATCAATACATCCAGGGTATAAACATGAGCCATCATCTGTGTTTGCAGTTGGGTCATAGTTAGATGCATTAACATCAGTACATCCAGAATCTACACTTGCAGCAATAAATCCTGTCCATGTTCCAACACATCCATTACAATCTGTAATATCAACTGAAACTGGACCCATACCTAAACCTGATACATTTTGAGTAGTTGCACCAGTTGACCAAAGGAAAGAATATGAAGGAGCTGTATAATATACATATCCGTCAAATCCAGTTGCTCCATTTGGACCACCAGCACTACCTGTACCACCAAAAGTAGGACCATTAGCATCAATTAATCCAGCAGAAACTTCGATATTACCATCACTTGCATGAACATCTGTAAATGGATTAAGAGATCCAAGTGTTAAATAAGCATCTCCAGGAGTATGAACAGCAAAACCAACTACATCACCAGCTTCTAAACCAACTGGCATCATAAGAGGAACATAAACTGTTACTCCATTAACAGTAGCACTGTTTGGAATAGAAGTATTTAATGTCCAACCTGCAGCATCAGTTGTATAACCATCAGCTGAACCTGAACGAGTCCATATCTCAATATTTCCTGCAGCAGCGTAAACTCCTTTTATATCAAAACCAACAATACCAGAAGCATTGACAGCAGTAATATCAAAGTAATGAGTCATACCAGCAGCAGCACCATTCCAAATATATTCAGTTGTTCCATCCCAAGTATCTAGTGTATCAGCAGATCCTGTAAAACAAGGGGAACCACCAGATGGTGATAAGTTAACTGATCCATTTGAATTAATTGGAGATGTAGCATTAACTATTACACCAGATGCAACAATTGCACTTGGCTCACCAATAGTTACTGAAGTAGTTGCAATACAACCATTTGTAGNATCNGANACTGTAGCAGCATAAGTNCCTGCAGCTAATCCAGTNGCAGNTGCNGTAGTTGCAACAACAGTTCCTGAAGCATCAGTCCAGCTAAATGAATTTGTGTAAGTAGANGAAGCATCTAATCCTGTAACAGAAACACTAGCTTGACCATCAGNACCACCATTACATGATGCATCAAATGCATAATCTAATGAAATACCGTAGTATGTACAAGGNTTAACGTTAAACGCACATACATTATCTATTATNACATTATTGAATACTGAGTAAATCGAACCTGGTCCNTATTTACAAGAAGANTCAAAAGTTACNTANACTTGAGATTGTCCAGCATATGCACTTAAATCATAAGATACTGAACCTGANGTAAAGTTTGTGTTATTGTACGATGTATTNCCTGNATTATCAGCAATTACAGTACCATTAACTTTAACCCTNTTCCANGTNTAAGCAGATGTAAACTGTGAAGTTAACGTCATATCATATTCAAGAGCAACAACTCCAGTAGANGCTGAAAGATCTAAACAGATAGTAGCACTTGATACATAATCAGTGTAAGCATATGCAGCAGCTTCAGAAGTTGGAGTAGCACCCCAAGATACNGAACCACCAGTCATCTCTAAACTAACAGTATCTGCAATTGCATTAACAGTAGTTAAAGANACACCTGATTGAGCTCCTGCTAATGTAGTCCATCCATTNAGAGTTAAATCTCCTGCTTCAAAATCTTCACAGAAATCTAAAGCATTACANTGNGGATANATACATGAACCATCNTCTGTGTTTGCACCTGGATCATAGTTNGTTGCATTNGGATCTGTACAACCAGGATAGCTACAAGAACCATCATCAGCNGTTGCATTNGGATCATAATTAGCAGCAAANGGATCTGTACATCCATAAACTGGAGCTTCCATGAANTTTACATCATCTAATAATAAGTCATTGTAAAAATCATTTGAAGCACCACCAGATTCACCTCTAAATCTCCACTCTTGAGCAGCAGCNTCAGCTGNACTTAANGAGAAGTAATAAGAGTTCCATCCAGNAGTATCAACTNGTANNGAAGTAANTNTAACCCAAGCTCCNGNAGTATCNAAATACTCNACATGCATGATATTAGGANCTTGNCCTGGTCCTACAGTAAGAGTGTATGTTCCTAANTCACTAAAGTAATCGAAACCTAAAGTTGGAGTTGNTAATGTTGACATATCAACATTNTCTACTTCCATTACAACACCNGCATCAGTACCAGAAAAATCAATCCAAGCATACTCGCCTGCANTTCTTCCATTACTTGATGCNGCATANCCAGGGTTACCCGCAAATACCCAAGGACCTCCTGTTGTAGCAGAAAGAGCCCANTGATTAGGCACGCAAGTTCCAACTGGTAATGCACCAGTNTTGAAATCTTGATGATANGGAGTTGCAGCTGCACANGNTGCATAATTACAAGAACCATCATCAAAATTAGCCGTTGGATCGTAGTTATTNGCTAGTGGATCNGTACAACCTGAAGTACATGTAGTATTTAANGAAAGTGTTCCATTAGCAGGAGCACCTCCAGTAGCTAATACTACTCCGGCTGCATCTGTTAAAGTCCAGCCAACTTCTGATTGGAACGAACCACCGTCACAGTCCCATGTAAAGCAACCATCTGNAATACAGAAAGTTTCTGTNCCAGNANTTCCAGTAGCTANNGAAGCTGTTCCAACGACAGCGCCTGNTTGATCNTAAAGATTCCAGACGTTACCATTCCATCCATCGCCCCATGAGTCTGTCATGCTTAATGTTAGCTCATTNTCNGTACACGCAGGTGCACTNGGCCANCATACTACATCCATNCCATAAGAACCAGCNGCTAAAGATCCTGTTNCATATACAAATCCTGAAGTTTGGTCTGTAATGNNGTAAGTACCACCATTCCATCCATCACCCCATGAATCATACATTTGAAAATCGTAACAACCAGATGCAATAGTGAAATTATATGTTCCAGCAGNTAAAGGACCTGCCACAAGTGAAGCTCCACTTGTATCAGTAATATCCCATGTNATCTCTGAATCAAAACTTCCACCACCAACAACGATTGTTAAATCTTCNGCTAGTGTAGACGATGTTGAAAAAAATACCATNGCAAGAGCCATAAGGCAACCTAAGAGTTTCCTAGGATTTTTTGCGTAACTTGTTTCCATAAAATAATGTTTTAGTTAATAAAAAAAGTTAGTTAATAAAATGTAAAAAGCCATTCTGACTTAACAAAATGGCTGTGTTACCAAAAATAAAAGACACGAAAAATGTGCACGTTANAGAGCATAATGTCCATACAGGANTAACCTGAAAATAACAATTTTTTAACATAAAATTTCGTGTTTTTGTCGTAAAACAAGACCGTAAATCTAAAAAAAAATAATTTAAAAACATAATAATTTAAACTCAATTTCGTTAAAAACCAAAGTTTTCAACTAAAATTGTTAATAACTTTAATGTAATAATATTCANTTAAAATTAACGTATNTTANGCTATGAAGGTTACAAAAAATTNTTNNTGCTTTTGTNAAATAATGNAGTTTANATTTCATCGAAGTCTACAACTACATTTTCAGATGTNGGATGTGATTGACANGTTAAAATATAGCCCTGCTCCACTTCTTCTTGCGAAAGAGAAAAATTCTGATCCATACTAACTGTTCCCTCAATAAGTTTGGCCTTACAAACACAACAAACTCCTCCTTTGCATGAAAAAGGAACGTCAGCTCCCGCNTNCATAGCAGNATCTAAAATNGAATCTCCAGNTGATGATAAAGTAAATTCAAAATCATCNCCNTCAACNNANACGCTNACATTAGNATTTAACCTCTGANACATTNTCATTTTTTANANCNNNAGTTTTGNNTGTACTTGTAAATCTTTCNAATTGNATTTTNTTACTATCAATATTCANNCTNNGNAAAAAATCGCTAACAGTATCAATCATTTCNCCAGGNCCACATATNAAGAANTCGTCTATATTTTTNTANCTTTCATTGTCTTTAAAAANAGTTGTNAGNTTACTACTGTTAATTCTGCCATTNATACAANTTTGAACATTTTCTCTGGAAAAAAAGTAATAANNNAAAAACTGACTTTGAAAATCTTTTTCTAGNCTTAATATATCATCCATAAACATTACACTAGATCTATTTTTATTTCCNTAAAGCAGCGTAAATGAACTGTTTGGTTCATTNTGTAATACGTCCTGAATCATAGANAGTGCTGGNGTNATTCCACTTCCAGCACAAATAGCCATGTANTGTTTTNAATTACTATTATTTGCAGATAANATAAAATTTCCNGTTGGNGGCATAACATTAATTTTGTCACCNANTTTTAAGTCTTTNGTTAAAAATGTAGACATTAANCCATTTTTNACGAGCTTTACACCAATTTCAATTTTATNTTGATTTGGAATACAACTTATTGAATAAGATCTTCTAACATCTTCACCATTNATTGAATGTTGNANTGTTATATATTGTCCAGCAACAAANCTAAANATATTATTATCNANANTTGANACGTCAAAATGNATACAAACTGAATCNTTNGTNAAACTGANAATTTCAGAAACTTCTAAAGGATAAAAATTTTTCATNNNTGCAAAAATACCAATAATTTAATATTAAATAACAATNTAAAAAAAGTTAATATATAATTTGGTATTTTTGTAAAAAAATTAAAATATGTCGGAAATAATTTTTCAAGAACGTATAGAAGCGGAAAAAAAAATTGAACCAAAAGACTGGATGCCGGAAAAATATCGCAAGCATTTGATAAGACAAATATCACAGCATGCTCATTCCGAAATTATTGGAATGCAACCTGAAGGAGAATGGATTACAAGAGCACCTTCTTTAAGATCAAAAATGATTTTGTTGGCTAAAGTTCAAGACGAAGCTGGTCACGGTCTTTATTTGTATAGTGCATGTGAAACTTTAGGCATTAGTAGAGAAGAACTAGTTAATCAACTTCACAATCAAGAAGCAAAATATTCATCTATTTTTAATTACCCAACATTAAGCTGGGCTGATGTTGGCGCCATAGGATGGTTAGTTGATGGCGCCGCTATTGTAAATCAAGTATCTCTTCAAAGAACTTCTTATGGACCATATTCTAGAGGAATGGTCAAAATATGTAAAGAAGAAAGTTTTCATCAAAGACAAGGATATGAAATTATGACTGAATTGGCTAAAGGAACTAAAGAACAAAAAGAAATGGCCCAAGATGCACTAAATCGATTTTGGTGGCCTTCTATAATGATGTTTGGTCCCCATGATAGTGATTCTCCAAATAGTGGTAATGCCATGAAGTGGAAAATAAAAAGACAGACCAATGATGAGCTAAGACAAAGTTTTATTGACAAAACAGTTCCGCAAGCTGAAATAATTGGACTAAAAATTCCAGACCCTAACTTAAAATGGAATGAGGAAAGAGGACATTATGATTTCGGAGAAATTGATTGGAATGAATTTTGGAAGGTAGTAAATGGCAATGGACCATGCAACGAACAAAGACTTAAGCATCACAAAAAAGCTCATGACGAAGGAAGGTGGGTTAGAGATGCAGCAAGAGCTTATGCCAAAAAAATCAGTAATTAATTAAATTATGTTAGAAGAAAATTCAGAAGTTTGGGAAGTGTTTATTCAAAGTAAAAACGGTCTTGCCCATAAGCATGTAGGCAATTTACATGCAAGTGACAAAAAAATGGCTCTTGAAAATGCTAGAGATTTATATACTAGAAGAAATGAAGGAAGTTGTATTTGGGTAGTAAAATCAACTGACATTATTTCATCAGAGTCTGAAGATAGCGAAGCTTTTTTTGATCCCTCTAATGATAAAATGTATAGACATCCAACTTTTTATAAAATACCTGATGGAGCAAAACATATATAGATGGATAAGAACTTATTGAATTATACTATCAGATTAGGAGACAATTGTCTTGTTTTAGGGCAAAGAATGTCAATGTGGTGTAGTAATGGACCAACACTTGAAGAAGACATTGCTTTGGCAAATATTAGTTTAGACTTATTTGGCCAAGCAACTGCTTTTTACTCTTTTGCAGAGGAAATTGATAATAAAAATACAGCTGATGATATCGCCTTTAAAAGAGATGCAAATAAGTTTTCGAACTATCTTATTGTTGAACTTGATAATACAAACTTTGGCTTTACAATTGTTAGAAACTTTTTCTTTGATTGTTTTCAGTTTTTATTTTACGAAAGATTAAAAAAAAGTGATTGTAAAAATTTATCAGACATTGCTTACAAATCCATCAAAGAAGTAAAATATCACCTACGTCATTCAACTAATTGGCTAATTAGACTCGGTGATGGTACTGACCAAAGCAATCGTAAAGTACAAAATGCACTAAATGAAATTTGGAAGTATACAGACGAGCTCTTTGAACTTGATGATTTAGATCAATTAATGATTAGCAATGGGGTTGGCGTTGATTCATCAGTATTTAAATCCGAATGGAAAAATTTGGTTGATAAAGCATTAGTTGAAGCTAAACTAAAAATTCCTCAAAACACTAAAATGATTTTTGGAGGAAAAAAGGGAAAACATACAAGTTCTTTTTCAGAACTTATTTCTGAAATGCAATATATTCCTAGAAAGTATCCTGATGCAAAATGGTAGCGTAGATCAAGTCTGGGATATCCTAAATCAAGTACCTGACCCTGAAATACCAGTAATTTCAATTGTAGAGCTTGGAGTAGTTCGTGACGTTAAATTTATAAATGACTGTTGCATTATTTCTATTACACCTACCTATTCTGGTTGTCCTGCAATAAAAACCTTTGAAGATGATATTAAAACATCTTTAATTAAAAATAAAATAACGAATTTTAAAATAAACAAAGTTTACGCTCCTGCATGGACAACTGATTGGATGAATAAGGAAACTAAAGAAAAATTGAAAAATTATGGCATCTCACCACCTTCAAAGCAAGTAGTGTGTCCACAATGTAACTCAAAAAATACAAATATGATAAGTGAGTTTGGTGCAACAGCTTGTAAATCTATGCACAAATGTTTAGATTGTCTGGAACCTTTTGAGCATTTTAAATGTATTTAACTAATGTTTTTTATTTGTTATTTTAGCAGCTTAATCTTATTACAATGATTTTATTTGAAATAAAAGATGGAGTTGGTAAAATTTGCTTGAACAGACCAGAAAAGTTTCACTCAGTGGTTAAAAATTTAGCTTTTGAACTACAAAGCAAATTAGACGAATGTGCATTAAACAATGATGTAAGAGCAGTACTAATAACCGCAACTGGTAAAGCCTTTTGTGCTGGACAAGATCTAGCCGAAGCAACTGCACCAAATGCTCCAAACATTGGAGAAATCATTCATAAACACTATAACCCAATAGTTTATAAAATAAGAAATTTACAAAAACCTGTTATAGCTGCTGTAAATGGTGTAGCAGCAGGAGCTGGTGCAAGTTTAGCATTATGTTGTGATATTGTCGTTGCCAAGGAAAGCGCATCATTTATCCAGGCATTTTCAATGATTGGTTTAGTGCCAGATAGCGGAGCAACTTATTTCCTTCCTAGATCTGTTGGAACTCAAAAAGCAGCTGCACTTATGATGACAGCCGAGCCTATAAAATCTAAAGAGGCGGCTGAGATGGGAATGATTTTCAAATGTTATTCTGATGATGAATTTGAGAAAAAGAGTTGGAAACTAGCTTGTAAGCTAGCAAAAATGCCAACCAAAGGACTAGCATTTACCAAAAAACTTCTTAATTCAACATTTTCTAATAATTTAGAACAACAATTAAATCTAGAAAAAAAATATCAAATTGCGGCCGCTGAAACAGAAGATTTTAGTGAGGGTGTAAATGCGTTTTTAGAAAAAAGAAAACCAAATTTTAAAGGAAAATGAAAAAAGTAAGTGTAATTGGCGCTGGAACTATGGGAATGGGTATTGCTCAAATTGCAGCTACATATGGTCATTCTGTTTGTCTTTATGATAATTTTAAAGATGCAATTAAAATTGCACAAGACAAAATTGATAAAATACTTTTAAGGTTAATTGAAAAAGATAGAATAACTTTAAATCAAAAGGACGAAATTCTCAGTCGTATTAATTTTTCAAACAAATTAAGTGACATTAGCAATAGTGATTTTGTTGTCGAAGCTATTATTGAAGACTTGGATATTAAAAAAGAAATATTTTCGAAAATTGAAGCTATTGTATCAACAGACTGTATTATTGCCACCAATACATCATCACTATCAATTGCTTCAATTGCTTCAGCATGCGAAAGTTCAAGTAGAGTAATTGGTGTACATTTTTTCAATCCTGCTCCTTTAATGCCCTTAGTTGAAATTATTCCCTCTGTTCAAACTTCAAAAAACACATTAAATAAGACAAAAAATTTAATTCTTGACTGGAAAAAAATTGCAGTAGAAGCAAAAGATACACCAGGATTTATAGTAAATAGAGTTGCTAGACCTTTTTATGGAGAAGCAATAAGAATTTATGAAGAAGGNATTGCCAGTTTNTCAACAATTGATTGGGCAATGAAAGAAATAGGNGGTTTTAAAATGGGACCNTTTGAACTNATGGACTACATNGGAAATGATGTAAATTATACTGTAACCGAAACTGTATTTAAATCATTTTATTATGANCCAAGATATAAACCAGCTTTCACACAAAAGAGATTAAAAGAAGCTGGNTATNTNGGNAGAAAANNNGGTAAAGGATTTTATGATTATTCATTACCNATNCCNAAACCNAATACAAATCATCAATTAGGTGAACAGATTTTTNNAAGAATTTTAGCTATGCTTGTAAATGAAGCAGCNGACGCAGTTTATTTAAATATTGCATCAAAAGAAGATNTTGAATTAGCAATGAAAAAAGGTGTAAATTANCCTAANGGACTTTTACAATGGGCTGANGAGATTGGATTAAAGAAAATTTTAACTCAATTAGAAAANTTNCTANATCTATACAACGAAGACAGNTACAGACCATCACCNNTGNTAAAAAAATTNATCGAAAATAACAAAACATTTTTTTAATGAGNANAGCNAAAAAAGTAGTTGAGCGAAATGATTGTTAATGATGAATTTAGCAAGTGGTTAGGAATTAAAGTTTTAGTTNTAGATGANGGACATTGNGTTTTACAAATGAAAGTAAGANAAGAAATGACTAATGGATTTAATATTGCACACGGAGGNATTACATACGCTCTTGCTGATAGTGCTCTCGCATTTGCAGCAAATACATATGGAATAAAATCTGTATCANTTGANACNTCTATTTCNCATACAAAAAAAGTTNTANCTGGAGATATCTTAAGCTGNNANACAAAAGAAATTAANAGATCAAANAAAACTGCAATATATTATGTNANAATTAAAAATCAAGATGATATTGAAGTTGCNCATTTTAAAGGNACAGTATTTATAACNGATAAAAAATGGTTTAAGAATTAATATTATGATTTACGAATTTGATGGATANAAGCCNGTAATAAANCCTTCNTCATATNTTCANNANGAAGCNACAATAATTGGNAATGTTATTATNGGAAAAGATGTTTACATTGGTCCNGGNGCNTCTTTAAGAGGAGANTGGGGACAGATAATTATAAAAGATGGATGNAATATNCAAGACAATTGTATNATACATATTTTTCCAGGTAAAAATGTNGTGCTTGAAAAAAATTCTCACATTGGNCATGGCGCAATNATACATGGTGCTAANATTGGNGAAAATTCNCTNATNGGNATGAANGCTGTNATTATGGATGATGCAAAAATTGGAAATGAATGTATTGTTGGTGCGCTTTGCTTTGTAAAGTCAGAAATGNTAATCCCAAACAGAAAAATTATAGTTGGNAATCCAGCACAAATTAAAGGAGATGTATCAGATGAAATGATTAAATGGAAAACAAAAGGCACCAAATTATATCAAACTTTACCTCAAGAATGNAGAAAATTAATGAGAGTTTGTGANCCTTTAANTGANATTGATAAAAACAGAAAAGAAAAGCAAAAAATAACTTTNGATACCTGGAAAAATACAAAGTCATAAACACAANCAAAAAANATGTTNNAACTTTTTTAATAAANANCANATNAAATCACTAAANAAATCTTTAATGATTATATTATNAAAATAAATGNNCANATGAACAANTACGAAAATTATNTTTTAGGAAAATGGATTNACGGNGANGNNNTNGGNACTCCTCTNTACAATGCNGTTANTGGACAACAAATTGGCTCTGCTAGCACTAAAGGATTAGATTTTNCACAAATTATGAATTATGCTAGAAAAATTGGAGGNCCTAAATTNAGAAAGATGACNTTTCAGGAAAGAGGTTTAATGCTNAAAAAATTNGCTCTTCATTTACANTCNATCAAAAATAAATTTTATCCACTTAGCTNTCAAACAGGNGCTACAAAATTNGATAGCTGGATTGATATTGAGGGAGGAATTGGAAANTTATTNACTAACGCATCTTTAAGGAGACAATTTCCTGACTTACCNTATCATGTTGAAGGAAATGCTGCANNANTATCAAAAAATGGNACNTTNATAGGACATCACATAATGGTTCCAAAACAAGGTGTNGCNATACATATTAATGCCTTCAACTTTCCAATATGGGGAATGCTTGAAAAAATAGCAGTAAATTTAATGGCAGGCGTTCCAGCAGTTGTAAANCCTGCTACNATAACATCTTATCTAACACAATTTATGGTTAGAGAAATAATANCTTCAAAAATTTTACCTGAAGGNAGTTTACAACTAATTTGTGGTAGTGCCAGAGGTATATTAGATTCAGTTACATCTGAAGATGTAGTTACCTTTACTGGAAGTGCAGATACTGGAATTCAACTAAAATCNCATTCAAAAATTATTAAAGAATCTGTTCCNTTTAATATGGAGGCTGATTCACTCAATTGTANAGTATTNGCTGAAGATGCTGTNCCTGGAACTANTGATTTTAATATTTTTATTAAAGANGTTATTAAAGAAATTACAGTAAAAGCTGGTCAAAAATGTACTGCAATTCGAAGAATAATNGTTCCAGAAAAACTNNTTNATGATGTTAAAAATNCATTGCAANATAAATTAAGNAAAACAATAATTGGAAATCCTACNACTGAAGGNGTAANGATGGGTTCTTTAGCTGGAATAGATCAAAAAACAGAAGTTTATAATAAAGTTAAATTATTAAAAAATTCTCAAGAAATTATTTTTGGAAGTTTAGAAGANTTTGATGTTGTAGNTGCAGATAAAAATAAAGGGGCATTTATGTCTCCAATTTTATTTTTAAATGAATATCCTTTTNAAAAAACTGATTGTCATAANATTGAAGCTTTTGGTCCTGTATCAACTATTATGCCNTANTCTAANATTGANGATGCAATTAAGTTAGCNAGANTNGGTAAAGGATCTTTAGTTTGTTCTATTATTACAAGTGACATGAAAATTGCTGAAAAATTTGTTTTNGGNGCTTCATCNATGCACGGAAGAATTTTAATATTAAATGAGTCCTGCGCCAANGAAAGCACAGGTCATGGTTCTCCAATGCCATTNCTCACTCATGGNGGACCTGGAAGAGCAGGTGGTGGAGAAGAAATGGGNGGNATTAGNGGNATAAAGCANTACNTACAAAGGACTGCTATNCAAGGACACCCNACAACTATAACAAATGTTACTAAACAATATCAAGTTGGTGGAAAGCAAAATACTGANGGTCCTCATATTTTCAGAAAACATTTTGAAGAAATTGAAATTGGAGANACNGTAATTACGGATGAACANTTAGTAACACTAGANAATATTGAAGATTTTGCAGAACTTTCAGGTGACAAATTTTATGCCCANATGGANGAAAACTCCTTAGACGGAACTATATTTACAGANAGAGTTGCTCATGGATATTATATTATGTCNAGAGCAGCNGGGTTGTTTGTTGANCCAGAAAAAGGACCTGTTTTATTGAATTATGGAATTGATGAGTGTAGATTTACTAAACCTGTATATCCTGGAATGACAATAAAAGTACGTCTTACAGCAAAAGAAAAAATTGAACAAGAAAAAAAAGATGATGATATTGCAAANGGTATAGTTAAATTTTTAGTAGATGTATATGATGATGAAGGTGAAACAGTTATGCTAGGCACAATTTTAACTATGGTTAAAAAAATAAATCAAAAATAGTAGNGTTGAAGATTGATAAAAAAATATTAGAAACTGCTTTTGAACTGATGTGTACGGCTAGAGAATTGAGTCAAATTTATGAAGACAATAAAGAAGTTACTTCAAAATATGTGCATGCAACTTCAAAAGGACACGAAGCAATTCAAATAGCATTAGGNTTACAACTAAAAGAATACGATTGGNTAGCTCCNTACTATAGAGATGATTCTATTCTTTTAAGTATTGGTATATCNCCATATGAANTAATGTTGCAATTAATGTGTAAAAAAGATGATCCTTTTTCNGGTGGNAGGACATACTATTCNCACCCATCACTAAACAAANAAGGTTNTCCAAAAATACCACATCAATCTTCTGCTACCGGAATGCAGGCCATTCCAACTACNGGAGTTGCAATGGGAATTCAGTACTTAGAAAAAGAAGAACTNGAGGTTCCAAANAAAGGAAAAGAACCTNTTGTTGTNTGTTCTTTAGGTGATGCATCCATTACAGANGGTGAAGTTGCTGAAGCATTTCAGATGGCAACTATAAAGAAATTACCAATTTTATATTTAGTNCAAGATAANGAATGGGATATATCTGCACATTCTAGTGAAACANGNGCAGTTGANGTCTCTCATTATGCAAAAGGCTTNGGATTAGAAACNTATACNATTGATGGTACTAACTTTNCTTTAGCATATAANACCATNAAAGAAATTTTTTCTAAGATCAGAAAAAAAAGANCTCCGATTTTGCTTCATGCNAANGTTCCNCTATTAAATCATCATACATCAGGTGTTAGAATGGAATGGTATAGAGATGACTTAGAAGAAGCATTTAAAAAAGATCCATTTCCCAAACTTCGAAATGATTTATCAAAAACAGGTTTTTCTGAAGAAAAAATAATACAAATAGAGAAAAATGCAAAATTGAAAGTAAAAAATGATTACAATAAAGCACTTAAATCTAATGAACCTGATAGAAATGATTTATATAATCACGATTTTGCACCCACTGAAATAAATGAAGAAAAAGGAATAAGGAAACCTAAAGGAAAAGCAGCAACAGTGATGGTTGATGCAGCATTGTTTGCCATAAAAGAACTTATGCACAAGTATCCAAACTGTCTTTTGTATGGACAAGATGTTGGTCGTAGACTTGGCGGTGTTTTTAGAGAAGCCGCAACACTAGCTGAAACTTTTGGTGATAATAGAGTATTTAACACTCCAATTCAAGAAGCATTTATAATAGGAAGTACAGTAGGAATGTCAGCTGTTGGTTTAAAACCAATTGTTGAAGTGCAATTTGCAGATTACATTTGGCCAGGACTAAATCAATTATTTACTGAAGTTAGTAGATCATACTATTTATCAAATGGAAAGTGGCCGGTTAGTTGTATTATTCGTGTTCCTATTGGGGCCTATGGAAGTGGTGGTCCATATCATTCATCATCAGTTGAATCAATTTTAACAAATATTAAAGGAATTAAAATTGCATATCCTTCAACTGGAGCAGATCTCAAAGGACTTATGAAGTCCGCTTTTCATGATCCTAATCCTGTTATAATGTTAGAACACAAAGGTCTATATTGGAGTAAAATACAAGGTACAGAAAACGCCAAAAGTATAGAGCCAGACAAAGACTATATTTTACCACTGGGAAAGGCTAGAATAGTCATTGAAAACACAGAAAAAAATAATACAATATGCATCGTTACCTATGGAATGGGAGTTTATTGGGCACAAAGTGCTGCTCTTGAACATTCTGGAAAAGTCGAAATTATTGATCTCAGAACATTAGTTCCCTGTGATGAAGAATTAATATATAAATCAGTTAAGAAACATGGTAAATGTTTAGTTTTAACTGAAGAATGTTTAGAGAATTCTTTTGCTCAAAGCTTATCAGCCAAAATACAAGAAAATTGTTTTGAGTTTTTAGATGCCCCTGTTTTTAGTATGGGGTCTAAAAATTTACCAGCCATTCCACTAAACTCTAATCTTGAAAAAGAGATGTTACCTAACGCAAATAAAGTAAGCAAAAAAATAGCAGAAATTTTAAACTATTAATTTTATTGTAAGATTAGTTTATTATTAATTTTTCCAGATTTTGTTCTTAACTCAAGTAGATATACTGCTCTATCAAATTTTGATAAATCTAAAGATTTTACATACTCTCCTTCAAACTGTTGCATTTCTTCTTTTATTATCTCCTCCCCTAACAAGTTCACCACTCTTAAGGTGAAATCTTGAACTTCATCACTGGTAAAGCTAATATTAA
>NZWA01000045.1 GCA_002697505.1 Flavobacteriales bacterium
TTATTCACAATTCAACAGTTCCTGATGATGGGACAGGAGGTATCTTTTCTGAAATTACTCGCTGGGAATGGGATCTTGGATACGGTAGTTCAACTCAGATCTATTACCCTGGAAATATAGATACTTGCTATATGAGTTATGATTCACCATATGATGTGTCACTTAAAGTAATTACAGATTCAAATTGTACAGATATTTCTGAAATCACTACGATTAAAGTGTTACCTACTCCAATACCTGATTTTGTAACAAATTTAAATGGATCACTTCCTGGAGGTAATGGAGTTTATTTGTTTGATGGAACTATATCTACCACAACTAATGGTGACTCAGCACTTCCACCTGCTTATTCTTACGAATGGACAATTGAAGATGGTAATTATTTTATTAATGTTCCCGATGATGTTCAACTTGATGGAAGAGAAGATAAAGGATATTATTCATATAATAGTTTAATTAATGATGCTTGGTTACAAGCATGTCTAAAGTTAGAAAATGTAGATAATGGTTGTTGGGATTCTATTTGTAAAGATGTAAGAATAGATCATTTTAATAATCTTATAGTACCGAACTTTATGTATCCTACAGATCAAAGTTCAGGAGCATCAGAGTTTTTACCAAAAGGAAAATCTTTGGGTATCTATAGATTGCAAATATTTGATAAGTTTGGTAATCTACTTTGGGAAACTTCTGATCTTGATGAAAATGGTTCTCCAACTACTGGATGGGATGGAACTTCTCTGGACGGTGAAGTACCACAGGGTACATATGTTTGGAGAATTAAAGCAACTTATATTGATGGTGAACCATGGAAAGGAATGTTGATAGATGGAAAACGTGTTTAATCAGGTATTATCACTTTAGTTAGATAATGAAAAGGATATTGAGAAAGATTATTATTGCTATATTTCTTACTAATTATACCTCAGTTTTTAGTCAAGATGCATCTTTTTCACAATCTGACTTAGGTTCATTATATATGAACCCAGCATATACAGGAGCATCAGGAGATCCAACATTTCTTTCTATCAGAAAGATGCAATGGACTAATTATGATACTAGAGGGATAAGACCTTTCACGACTTCATTAGCAGAAATTAGTTTTGCTATTGATGCCGGAAATAGAGGTGCTGTAGGACTTAGAACTATAGGTTTAGGTTTATCNTTTATGGCTGAAGATCATTCAATTATCCCTGATATTTTATCAAANACTATATTTTTAAGAAGNAANGACTACCAATTTTATCTTTCAGGTTTNTATAAGATTGGAAGAACAAGGTCTTTTTTTAAAAATGGAGGAACTNTTGTTCATTATTTTCAACCAGCAATTAGTTATGGACAAAGTATTTATGGTTTGCAAACTGATGGAATAGTTACCTCTGGTATGATAACACCTTATACATTAAGTTATTCTGACCTTCCAGATCCTTCTATTTCTATTCAAGATTTAGCTATAAATAGAAANCCTTTTAATAAGTTAGTCATAGGTTTTTTGCATAGTATTCAAGGAAATACTAGTTCTTCCCAATCNAAAAGAACAGAAACTGGATTTTCTTTTCAAAGAATGACNGAAGGATTTAATAATTCTCTTTTAACNTCAAAAATTATTTTTCATATNAAACATCAAGGATCTATATCCCCATGGAGATCAAAAATTATTAATTATTGGAATTCATTTGCAAAAAGGGAANTATATTACACANNANGTCCTTTTTCAAANAAAATAATGGCAAAAACAGAATATGGAGGATCGCTTGAACTAGGNANGATAGAGATAGGAAGTTTGTTTAGATTTAATTCAAATTATATTGATNATAAATCTGATATAAATTGGCAAACATATGCTCCTTTNATTAGATTTAATTTACCGTATAAAAAAAACATGTTTCAATTTTCGTATTGTACAGATCTNGAGTCTACATTTNTAACNAATANAGANGATAATTTATATATTAAAAANACTGGNNTTACNCATGAAATTAGTTTCTCTATTACTTTTTGGACATATANAAGTACGCCAACTAANGAATGTATAAAGTATGGTGTTATGAAGGACAGTAAAATTCTTAACGACATAAAAAACAACAAANTCTTTTAATAATAAAAGGCCCACTTTCAAAAGTAGGCCTTTTANTAGTGGAGCTGGTGGGTTTCGAACCCACGTCCAAACAAAAGATTCTATAACTTTCTACATGTTTATCATCATATTATTTTCGAAAGAGGATAGGAGAGATGCTTCCAANACCCCTTCTTATCTTGTAANTAGTCGTTTATTTANCCAAGAAATAAATAAATCTATCCTGAATTTATAATGCCTCAGATAAAGGTTTCAGGAAGACCNTTAAAGAGACAAAAGCTTAACTAATTATATAAACTAGGCAGCTAAAGCGTAATTATTTTCGCCAATTAAAAATTGTACTTTTATTTTTACGAGCTAAAATACAATGCTCGACATGCTTATCATAAAATTTCAATTGCTGTCAAATCCATTCAGCCCCAATANTTAAAGAACAATATGATGCAAAAATAACAAATTAACTATTTAACTCAGTTCTATTATTTATTTTTGTATTTATTTATAAAANATGAAAATAGGTATACTNAGAGAAGAAAAAATTCCTGTGGACAAGCGTACTCCGTTTTCTCCATCTCAATGTAAAANAATCATTAATGATTATCCTAACATTGAAATTTATGTTCAATCTAGTAAATTTCGTTGTTATTCAGATCAGGAGTATTTACTAAATGACATTTCNGTTTTAGAAGATATTAGTTTTTGTGATATTTTNTTTGGTATTAAAGAGGTTCCAATTGATCGTTTAATTTCTAATAAGACTTATTTTTTTTTCTCCCATACGATTAAAAAACAGGATTATAATCGTGAACTTTTAAAAAAGATGATTAGTTTAAATATTAGAATGATTGATTACGAAGTTCTAAAGTTTNATAATGGAAAAAGAATTTTAGGTTTTGGAAGATATGCAGGAATTATAGGTGCTTANAATGGATTATTNACATATGGACTAAAAACAAATTTATATAATTTAAAACCAGCCTATTTATGTTTTGATAGAAAAGAAATGGATGANCAACTNAANAAAGTTGTTTTAAAAAATGAAAAATTATTAGTAACTGGTAANGGAAGAGTAGGNAAAGGAATTTTAGAAACATTAAAAAAATTAAATATTACTGAGGTNAGTAAAGATGATTATTTAACAAAGGAATATAATTATCCAGTTTTTTTAAATATTGACGTATTGGATTACAATGAGAGAATTGATAAAAAGAAGTCAAATTTTCAAGATTTTATTAATAACTATAAAGAATACAAATCTTCTTTNATGAAATTTGTGTCAAAAACTAATATCTACTTTGCAGGTCATTTTTATGCAAATGGAGCGCCATATTTGTTCACTAGANATGATGTTAGATCGAAAGAATTTAATATTTCAGTAGTTGCTGATGTTTCTTGCGATATTGATGGACCTGTGGCNACAACAGTTAGAGCATCAAAAATANCTGATCCTATCTATGGATACAATAAATTAACGGAAGATGAAGATGATTTTATGAAGGATGATGTTATTGCAGTTATGGCAGTAGATAATCTGCCTTGTGAGTTACCAAAAGATGCATCANAAGATTTTGGTGAAAATTTGATTAAATATATTATTCCAATTTTGCATTCAAACAACTCTATNNTAGATGGCGCTACAATTTGTAAAGATCAAGATTTAACTAAACATTTTNAATATTTAAGAGATTTTATTAGTTCTTAAATAGATTTTAAATNTGCAATAGTGGANAGNGGATTTGCAGATTTAAAAACAAAACTACCTGCAACTAAAACATTTGCCCCACACTCAAGTAGTTTTGGAGCATTTNTAGAATTTACACCACCATCAATTTCAATCAAAAAATTACTNTTNGTTTTGNTTTTTAANTCATTTAGNTCNGAGATNTTTTTATAAGTGTTTTCAATGAATGACTGTCCTCCAAANCCTGGATTTACAGACATTAAGCAAACTAGATCAATATCAGTGACTANATCTGATAANAAGTTTACAGGNGTGTGAGGATTNAGTGCAANTCCTGCTTTCATTCCAGCTTGTTTGATTGCATCAACAGTCCTNTGAAGATGNGTGCANGCTTCATANTGTATAGTAAGTATATCTGAACCAAGATCTCTAAATAAATTTATATACTTATCAGGTTCAATAATCATTAAGTGAACATCCATTGTTTTTCTTGCAATTTTTTTTATGCTTTTTATAACTGGAGTGCCAAATGAAATATTTGGAACAAATATACCGTCCATTACATCAATATGAAACCAATCAGCTTGACTATTATTAAGCATCTCACAGTCATTATCTAAATTTCCAAAATTCGCAGCTAAAATTGAAGGGGCTATTAAATGAGACATTGTTTTAAATATAAAAAAAAGAGGTGAAGATCACCTCTTGATGTTAACCTAAATAGGTTTTTAAAATTTTACTTCTTGATGTTTGTTTGAGCCTTCTGACAGCCTTTTCCTTAATTTGTCTTACTCTCTCTCTTGTAAGATCAAATTTCTCACCTATTTCTTCAAGTGTCATAGCATGTCCAGCATTTAATCCAAAATAAGATGAAACCACATCTGCTTCTCTAGGAGTTAGAGTATCTAAGGCTCTTCGTATTTCTTCTCTAAGTGATTCAAGCATTAAATCTGCATCAGGGTTTGGACTTTCATCAGAACCCATGACATCATATAGGTTACTATCTTCGCCATCAATTAACGGAGCATCCATTGAAACATGTCTTCCAGTATTTCTGAGAGATTGTTTAACCTCTGTAATTGATAGTTCTACTAAATCTGCAATTTCTTCTGCTGTTGGTGGTCTTTCAAATTGTTGTTCAAGCTTAGCATAAGCTTTATTAATTTTATTTATTGATCCAATTTTATTTAAAGGAAGCCTAACAATTCTTGATTGCTCAGCTAGTGCCTGTAATATAGATTGGCGTATCCACCAAACTGCATAAGAAATAAATTTAAATCCTCTTGTTTCATCGAATCTTTTTGCAGCTTTAATTAATCCTAAGTTACCCTCATTAATTAAATCTGGTAAAGTGAGACCTTGATTTTGATATTGCTTCGCTACTGAAACAACAAATCGTAAATTTGCTTTTGTTAATTTGTCAAGAGCTCGTTCATCACCTGCTTTAATTTTTTGGGCTAGCTCAACTTCTTCTTCAGCAGTAATTAATTCAACTCTACCGATTTCTTGTAAATATTTATCTAGAGATGCAGTTTCTCTATTTGTTACCTGCTTGGTGATTTTAAGTTGTCTCATAAATGATTAAAATTTAATTTTTTTATTGCACCATCAATTATACGTACAAAATTTTATAAGGTTACGTTTCTAATCTTTTTTTTCAGGTTTAGGTAATAATACCTTTCTTGAAAGTTTTAATTTTCCGTTTTTTTCATCAATTGCAATTAGTTTGACTTCAATTTCATCACCTTCTTTAAGAACATCTTCAACTTTTTCTACTCTTTCCCATTTAAGCTCTGAAATATGTACAAGTCCATCAGTATTATCTGAAATCCCTACAAATGCACCATAAGGCATAATTGATTTAACTTTGCCTTTGTATATTTCTCCAACTTCAGGAACAAATGCAATTGATTTAATTTTTTTAACAGCGTTGTCAATTCCATCTTGGTCAGTTCCTAAAATTTCAACAACACCTCTTTCATCAACTTCTTCGATAGAAATAGTTGTTGATGTTGCAGCCTGAAGCTCTTGAATTATTTTACCTCCTGGTCCAATTATACCACCAATAGCAGATTTTGGAACCTCAAGTTTAATAATTTTTGGAGTCTGAGGTTTTAATTGTTCTCTTGGTTTTTCAATAGTACTTGTAATTTTTTCTAGTATATGTAATCTTCCATTGAGAGCCTGATTTAAAGCCTTTTCTAAAATCTCGTAAGAAAGCCCTTCGATCTTAATATCCATTTGACATGCTGTTATTCCATCAGCGGTACCACATACTTTAAAGTCCATATCACCTAAGTGATCTTCGTCTCCTAAAATATCAGAAAGTATAGCATAATTGTTAGGATCTTTTTTATCAGATATTAGACCCATAGCAATACCAGAAACTGGTTTTTTCATTTTGATTCCTGCGTCCATAAGTGCCATTGTACCAGCGCATACTGTGGCCATAGACGAAGATCCATTTGATTCTAATATGTCTGACACAACTCTAACGGTATATGGATTATCAGATGGAACCATCATTTTTAAAGCTCTTTGCGCTAAATTTCCGTGTCCAATTTCTCTTCTACTTGTTCCTCTTAGCATTCTTGCTTCACCAGTTGAAAAAGGTGGAAAATTGTAATGTAAGTAGAAAGATTCATGTCCTTGATATGTTACGCCATCAAGTCTATTTACATCAGTTGCAGATCCTAGTGTTACTGTAGTTAAAGATTGAGTTTCTCCTCTAGTAAAAACAGCTGATCCATGTGGGCTTTTTAAATAATCTATCTCACACCATATTGGTCTAATTTCTGTAGTATTTCTTCCATCTAATCTCTTCTTTTCTGACAATACTAAATCTCTAATAGCTTCCTTTTCAACAGCATGATAATATGCTTTAATTAGTCTTTCATCATATTTTTCTATTTCTTCTTCAGATAAATTTTCAATCCAATTTGTTATTATTTCTTTGAACTTGGATGATCTTTCTTCTTTTGCCAATCCTTCAGAAGCAACAGCATATATTGCATTGTATGTGTCTTTTTTTATTCTTATTTTCAATTCCTCATCATGAATTTCATGACAATATTCTCTCTTTTTAGATGAAGCACCTACTTTAGTAGCTAATTCTAATTGTGCAGCACACTGTACTTTAATAGCTTCATGACCGATTTTAATAGCTTCTATCATTTCAGCTTCAGATATCTCATGCATTTCACCTTCAACCATTGCAACGCTATTAGATGAAGCGCCAATCATTAAATCAATATCAGATTCTTTTAATTGTTCTGATGAAGGATTGATTATGTATTCACCATCAATTCTTGCAACTCTTACTTCTGAGATTGGTCCGTTAAATGGTATGTCAGATATTGCAATAGCTGATGATGCAGCAAGTGCAGCAAGTGCATCAGGTTTAACATTAGGATCATGTGAATTTAATGATATCATTATTTGTACTTCGGCATGATAATCAGAGGGAAACATAGGTCTTAAGATTCTGTCCACTAACCTCATTACTAAAATTTCATTGTCCGTTGGTCTTGCTTCTCTTTTTAAAAAGCCGCCTGGAAATCTTCCATCAGCGGCAAATTTTTCTCTATAGTCTACTGTTAAGGGTAAAAAATCAACACCCTCTTTTGCTTCGTAGCTTGATACTACTGTTGCTAATAAATGAGTGTCTCCCATCCTAACTTCAACTGATCCGTGTGCTTGTTTTGCTAATTTTCCAGTACTGATAGTAATCTCTCTTCCATCAGATAGCTTAATAATTTGTTTTTCTTCTTTAATCATGTTTTCTTTGTTTATAAATTAAAAAAGGCAATTGAATATATTGCCTTTTTTTTTGGTTTATCTTCTAAGTTTAAGGGTCTTTATTAGTTCCCTGTATTTGATAATATCTTTATTTTTTAAATAATCAAGTAGTTTTCTTCTTTTACCAACCATTATTTGTAACGATCTTTGCGTATTAAAATCTTTTCTATTAGATTTTAAATGTTCGGTTAGTAATTTTATTTTACTTGTGAAAAGTGCAACTTGACTGAAAACTGATCCAGAGTCTTTAGAGCTACTGCCGAACTTTTCAAATATTTTTTCTTTATCTTTCGTTGTTATACTCATTGTAATAAATCTTTATCGGGCTGCAAATTTAATAAAACAAATGAATTTTATTACTTTCTTCTAGAAAATTATTTTTTTAATATTTTAAATATTTGTGCTAACTTATCTTTCAATTCTTTTCTATCAACTATAAAATCAATAAATCCATGTTCAAGTAAAAATTCTGCTGTTTGAAATCCATTTGGCAAATCTTTACCAATTGTTTCTTTTACAACTTTAGGGCCAGCAAAACCAATTAACGCTCCTGGTTCTGCAATGTTCATATCTCCTAACATAGAAAATGATGCTGTTGCACCTCCAAATGTAGGGTCAGTACATAATGAAATATATGGAATTTTTTTACTGTCTAATTGTGCAAGTTTTGCCGATGTTTTGGCTAGTTGCATTAATGAAATACCTGCTTCCATCATTCTTGCACCACCAGATTTTGAAATTATTATTAAAGGNTATCCATTNTTNTTTGAATAATCTATTGCTCTAGCAATTTTTTCACCGACAACAGAACCCATGGATCCTCCNATAAATTTAAAATCCATTGATGCTATAACTACCATTTCNCCTTTTAACATTCCATATGCAGTTCTTACNGCATCTTTAAGTTTTGTTTTAGATTGTATTTTTTTTACTCTTTCGTTNTAGGAGATTTTATCNTTAAATTNTAAAGGATCTTTTGACTNCATATTTGCATCAAGCTCTGTATATTTATTTTTATCAAATAGAATTTCAAAATATTCATTTGAACCAATTCTACTGTGATAGTTGCANTTTANACAACAATATAAATTTGTTTTATGATCTTTTGTTGTAACAATTTCTTTACATTTNGGNCATTTNTACCANAATCCGTCAGGAGTTTCTTTTTTGTTATCAGTAGAAGTAGTAATTCCTTCTTTAATTCTTTTGAACCAACTCATATTTAACTATTTCTATTTATATTATTTAGGTCTTCAAAAGATTTGATTAATCTATTTTTAAATGTAATTTCTCCTGATCTNATCCANTTTCTTGGGTCGTAATATTTTTTATTTGGTTTGTCATCTCCTTCAGGGTTNCCAATTTGAGATTTTAAATATTCTTTTTTATCNTTAAAATAATCTCTAACNCCTGTTGTAAAACCCCANTGCAAGTCNGTATCAATATTCATTTTAATTGCTCCNTATGAAATTGCTTCTTNTATCTCAGATCTGGATGAACCTGATCCTCCATGAAATACAAAATCTATTGGCTTNGCATCAGTGTTAAATTTCTTTTGCACAAATTTTTGAGAATTATCCAAAATTATAGGNGTTAACTTTACGTTTCCNGGTTTNTATACACCATGAACATTTCCAAATGCAGCAGCAACAGTAAATTGATTGCTAATGGANATAAGTTCTTCGTANGCNTANGCAACCTCTTCTGGTTGAGTNTATAATTTTGAACTATCAATNCCGGTGTTATCTACTCCATCTTCTTCACCTCCNGTTATTCCAAGTTCGATTTCTANTGTCATGCCAATTTTANTCATTCTTTNTAAATACTTTTTACAAGTTTCTATATTTTCTTCAATAGGTTCGTCTGANAAGTCTATCATGTGAGANCTGTATANAGGAGTTCCGTATTTATTAAAATNTTNTTCTCCAGCATCTAATAANCCATCAATCCATGGTAATATTTTTCTAGCNCAATGATCAGTATGTAANATTACACTTGCNCCATANACTTTNGCCATTTGATGGACATGATAAGCNCCNGANATTCCTCCGTTAANTGATGCTANAAAATTATCATCTTTTAATCCTTTACCGGCATAAAATTGACAACCTCCTGCTGAAAATTGNATTATTACTGGAGAGTTTANCTCTGCGGCTGTTTCTAAAACAGTATTAACTGTACTTGTGCTGGTNACATTAACTGCTGGTAAAGCATATTGGTTNAGTTTTGCATCNTGAAATACTCTTTGNACTTCTTTTCCTGTGATAANTCCTTTNCTAAATTTNGACATNTTNATTTTTTTTGACAAAATTATAAGAATGTTATTAATTTAAACATCTTTTTGTAATATTTTCATATTATTGATNAATAAAATTTAATTATGCTTAGNAGTTCAGACATAAAACGAATAAATAAATTNCATCGCAAAGTAAATAGAAAAAAAANAGGTCAATTTATTGTTGAAGGAGATAAATGTGTTACTGAGCTTTTATTATCCTCATATAATGTTACNGAATTGTATGCTGTAAAAGAGTGGNTAAATNCGGTAGATAACACNAAAGTAAAATATGTTTCTAGTTCAAACTTACAAAGAATAAGTAGTTTAAAAAAGGCTAATAAAGTTATTGCTATTGCAAGAACAAGTGATAACTCATATGATTTCAAACATGATATTACTTTGGTTTTAGATGAAATTAGTGATCCCGGTAATCTAGGTACAATAATTAGATTNGCTGACTGGTTTTCTATAAAAAANATTGTTTGNTCAGAAAATTCAGTTGATATGTTTAACAATAAAGTTATACAAGCTAGTATGGGNTCTGTTTTTAGAGTTAATATAANGTATAAAAATTTGANTTCATATTTATCAANNATAAACACNAAGATATATGGAACCTTTAAAAAAGGTAAAAGTATAAGAAGTAATAATTTTGATANAAATTGTCATNTAGTTTTAGGNAACGAATCAAGGGGNATATCAGAAGATTTGANANCTTATATNGATGAAGATATATCAATTAAAAAATTTGGAAATGAAATTGATTCATTAAANGTTGCTGTTTCTGCNGCAATAATTTTACATGANTTTACAAGNTAAGGCTTTGCCTTAAAATTNTTTTCCCATCTTAGTCCTTGCCATTCACATGAATTGCATTTATATCTTTTGAAATTAAAGATTTTGAAAGTAAAATNGTTTAAGATTTTGTCAGTTGNTTTNCTTTCTATTCTGTGTAATGGAGTATTTTTNTNACATGGACANGCATTTAAACAATCTTTGGTTACTTTTTTTTCACCAAAGCATAAATATCTAAATATTATTAAAATAAAAATATAGAAAACTAGAAGTAAAAAAAATTTGAAAAAAGGATCTGAAGGCATCTAAATTAATTTATAAAATTTAACATATATTTAAAAATTCAAAAAAAATTCTTGTAATGAATTTATATAAAGCTAACATCAATCTCACAAATCTATAACACTCCAAATATAATAAAAAAAAATAAATATCTAAATATCAGTAAGATATGAAGATTATTCGAAAGTAAAAGAAAGCATCCAACCATTAGTTCTTAATTGGTTAAATGATTTTGTGTAAATAGTATTTTCTTTATTAAGTACATTAAAAATACCATGTGATAATTTGATTTGCGGAGAAAATTTAAAATATTCTAAGTAAAAATC
>NZWA01000046.1 GCA_002697505.1 Flavobacteriales bacterium
AATAACTTTTGCTCTTCTGTAAAAATATCTTTTAACATATTTGAAGATTAAACTTGGATTTTGCTTTTGTCCACTTTCAATAACAATTTCGCTAAAATCGTGTGTTTTGAGATAATTTATTTTTTTATCAGATTTATCTTCAATTTGGTCTAGCATATAAGACAACCATGTTCTTCCAGTCTTTGGAAATGAAACCAAAAAAACTTGATTGTTCTTGTAAGTATAAGACAATAAATAATCTTTTAGATATCTCCAAAACAACATTTATAAACATTTAATATTATTATACTTTTTCATCACTAAAATAACTGGAAGTGGCTGATTTACTATGGTAAATATAACCATAACCGTATCCATAACCATAATGATTTTCATCAGAACTAGTAACATCATTAAACACAATGTTAATATTTTTAAACTTATTATTTTTTTCTAATTCATTAATAAAATTAAGTGATGCTTTTGAGCTAACCTTATGTCTAACTACAAAAAGATTGATGTCAACGGATTTTGAAATTATTAAAGCATCCGCTACCAATCCAACAGGTGGAGTATCAATGATAATAATATCATAAAGCAGTTTAAGTTTATCAATTAATTCTAAAAATCTATCTGATGCAAATAATTCTGCAGGTCTTTCTGGCTTATATCCAGAATATATTAAATCAAGATTTTTATCTTCAGATTTTAAAATTATATCCTCAATCTTTATTTTTGAATTTTCCAAATAACTTGAAATTCCATATTTTGCATGTTTATTAAAATCTTTATACAATTTAGGTCTTCTTAAATCTGCACCAATCACTAGACTCTTTTTATTAGATACAGCATAAGCAATAGCGAGATTTTCTGAAATATAGGTTTTACCTTCACCAGAAGTAGAAGAAGTTACCATTATGGTTTTATTTTTTTGATTGAGCTCAATAAAATCCAAATTTGTTCTTAAACCTCTAAAGCCTTCAAAAACTAATGATTTTGGGTTTTGGTCAAATAATAAACTAGATCCACTATAATTCTTACCTAAACCTGAAATAATTGGGATGTCGGTTCGTCTCTTTATATCTATTGAACTTATTATTTTATCATTTAAAACTTCTATCAATAGTATGCAAAGTAATGGTATGAAAATTGCCATAACAAATGCAAAAAGATAATTTGAAGATTTTTTCGGATAATCAGGTGGATTATTTAGATAAATAGCTGGTTCTAAAATTTTGCTATCTGCAGTTATAGAAGAATGCGATATCTTAGCTTCCGCTCTTTTGGTTAAAAGAAATGTATATACCTTTTCACTAATTGCTTGTAAACGTTCAATACTTAATAATTCTCTCTCTACTTCTGGTATTGAGCTCAATGAGCTTTCTAATTTGACAATTCTTTGCTCAATATCTTTAATTAAAATATCATTAGCAAACCTATTAGTATTTATTGCTTCTTGTAAATTTAGTAGCAATTGCTTATTTTGTCTGTTATATTGTGCTATTGCTGGATTATTAATTTGACCACCATCAATTAAAATATTTTTTTTAATTTGAATTTCAACTAATTGATCAATTAGCATATTTATAGCAGGATCATCAATACCATATGACGTAGGAACACTTATTCCTTCAAACAATTGACCTTCACTAATATATTTTTCTAAGTAATCGTAGTAATTGTTTATACTTCTACTTTTGACTAATTCAGATTCTACTGATGCAATTTTACTGTAAATAGTTTGAGCCTTTAGACTTAAGTCAGTAATGTTGTTTTTATTTTTATAATCCTGAATCTGCTGTTCAATAAAAGATAAGGAATCTTGCATTTCACTTAACTGATTATTGATAAAAACTACTGTATTTTTTGATGCTAAGCTCTTTTCTTTAACTTCTGATTTAATATAGTTTTCAGTTAATTTATTCAAAAAAACTATACCTTTAATCTGATCTGTTGTGTATAATGAAATATTTACTACAGAAGATTCTCGCTCTTCTTGATTAATAATTAATTCATTTTGGTATTTTTTAGTTAACTTCTTTAAATATTTAAATTTTACAAGATACTCATCTCCTTGATTAAAATTATTTTGATTAAAAATAACCTTTAATGATGTATTATTAATTTCAAATTTTTGGTTATACTTAAAAGTTTTAATTTCTCCAGTTTTTAAATTTTCAACACTAAAATCTTTAAATGTAATATTGGTAAATTTTAGTGTTTGGTTATAAAGATTATGTTCTTTATCACATATAATTTGTATCGGAACCTCATATATTTCAGCATTTTTTACACTACCAATTAAATAAAAAGTAATATCATATCTTAACTGTTCTAATGTTGAATAAATCAAAGGGTAAGATTTAAGTAATAAAATTTTATCTGAAACCTCAACATTATCTGCTAAAATCGACTTTTCATAAAGCAGATCTGATGCAGATCCAATATTATTATCCTGTTTAATAAGTAAAGATGTTTCAACTAAATATTTTTCTTCAGAATATCTATTAAAACCAAAAGCAGCAACAAAACATATTAAAAAAGAAAGTGAAAAATAAAACCAATTTCTTTTAATTTTTAAAATAAATTGATTTAAGTCCAATATTTCATTAGTTGATTCAGTCATATTATTTATTTGATATTAACAAATANAAAGATACGGCTGAAATAGAAAGTGATANNATGTTTGTNATACTATTAACAGCATAAAAACGTTTTNTTAANGGTGCTACNTATATAATATCATTAGATTCCAACATCATATTATTTGTTAATANNTCTTTACTNGTTAAATCAACATAAAACATTTTTTTAGAACNTNTATTATTTCTAATTATTTTGATTTTTTTTCGATTTGCTGTTAAATTTAAATCACCCGCCAAACTAAGTGCATAGAAAATATTTGTTTTAGANTTNTTAATATTATATGTACCAGGATTCTTAANATCNCCTAAAATTGTAACTTCAAAATTTATTATATTTAACTTTACTACAGGNTGTTCAAAATAAGANACAGCTATATCTTTAATTTTACTTTCAAGNTCTCTAATTGTAAATCCNGCTGCNTTAACTTTTCCTAAAGAAGGNAAATCTAAAAATCCATCATTATTTATTAAATANCCATATAGATANGGATTTTGNACTAACAATTGAGAATTATTNGTAGCNTCTTTATTNAAGAAATCATGAATTTGCTCAGTTGTTGTNCTAATTTGAACAGANAATAAATCACCGTTCTGCAAAATATAANTATCATCTACACTTGATATTTCAAAAGGATCTTTACTTTGAACATATTCCAAATTTTTGTTTGAAATNCATGANGAAAAAANTAGTGCAAAAAAATATAAGTAAAAAAGTCTCATNTAATTTTTTNAATTAATTATTATCAAANATCGTAAAATTATTTNATATAAACTAATATGCTAAAAGCTGAAAAAGCTTNTCTTCAAAACGTTTTTTTGGTAAAAACTGANTCTCTAANGNAGGTGAAAAAGGAACTGGTGTATTTAATGAAGATGCTCTGGCAACAGGTGCATCTAAAAATTCAAAGCAGTTTTCATTAATTAAAAAAGCAATATCAGCACCAAATCCACCAATCATACAATCTTCGTGAAGAATAATAACTTTNCCTGTCTTTTTTACTGAATTNATAATAGTTTCCTCATCTAGTGGAANAAGGGATCTNAAATCAACTANATCCGCATTNATATTTTTATTTTGATTTAAGACTTCAATTGCCCAATGAACTCCCATNCCATATGTAATTATTGANACATCATTNCCNNGTTNTACTANATTNGCTTTACCAATCTCAATTGAATAATAATCATCNGAAATNTCAGCAGAAATACTTCTNTANAGNGNTTTGTGTTCAAAAAACATNACAGGATTTGGATCATTAATTGAAGAAATTAATAATCCTTTAGCATCTGATGGAAATGCTGGATAAACAACTTTTAGTCCAGGNGTNTGAGTAAACCATGNCTCGTTTGANTGNGAATGAAAAGGTCCNGCTGNAACTCCNCCACCAGTAGGCATTCTAACTACAACATCNACATTTTCNCCCCATCTATAATGAGTTTTTGCAAGATTATTCACAATTGCATTAAATCCAGAGGAAACAAAATCTGCAAATTGCATTTCAATAACAGATTTCACACCATTAATTGAAAGACCTAANCCGGCNCTTAGAATCACNGATTCACATATNGGAGTATTTCTTATTCTTTCTTTACCAAACTCTTCNACAAAACCATCAGTTATCTTAAATACACCACCATAATCAGCTATGTCTTGACCCATTATTATTAAATTTTCATGCTTTTGCATAGATTGAAACAANGCNTCTGATATAGCATCGACAAATCTTTTATTTTTAAGTTTATCTGATGCNGAATAATGCTTATAATCTTTCAATGANTANACATCATTAATCTCATAATCTAATATNGGCTGAATGGAGCNTTCNTTATCTGCAATATNCCATGCTGATNTTATTTCTTTNTTAANTTCATCTTTNATCTTNATNANTTTAGAATTGTCAAGAATCTTTTTAGAAATTAAAAAATCNTCATATNTAATAANAGGATCTTTTTTTGACCATTNATTTAATATTTCTTTTGGTACATACTTTNTGCCNGAGGCTTCNTCGTGNCCACGCATTCTGAAGGTCATNCATTCNAAAATAACTGGTTTNCTNTCAATAAGCATTTGTTTTTTTATTTCAGNAACNTTATTAAAAACTTCAACAATATTATTNCCNTCAATNGTGNAAGCTTCAATTCCATANCCTATTCCTTTATCAGAAAACTTCTNACATTTGAATTGTTCATTGTTAGGAGTTGANAGACCATATCCATTATTTTCAATAACAAAAATAACTGGNAANTCCCATACAGNTGCAACATTNANAGCTTCATGAAAATCTCCTTCACTTGCACCACCATCACCAGTAAAAACTGCAGTAATCTTTTTATTTTTTTTAATTTTATTTGCTAGTGCTATACCNTCAGCAACACCCATTTGAGGTCCAAGATGTGAAATCATACCAACTATATTGTGATCTNTTGANCCAAAATGAAAAGATCTATCACGNCCNTTTGTAAAACCATTNAATTTACCTTGAAACTGTGAAAACAAACGATTTAGAGGAATATCTTTTGAAGTAAATACACCTAAATTTCTGTGCATAGGTAAAACATATTCATCATAATCTAAGGCCATAGTTACGCCAACTGAAATTGCTTCCTGCCCTATCCCTGAAAACCATTTTGAAATTTTTCCTTGTCGAAGCAGAATTAACATTTTCTCTTCAATCATTCTAGGTTTGAGTATACCCTTATATAGTTTTATTAACAGATTTTGATTAAGTTCTGTAATATCAAATTTCATTAAACATATATTTATTTCAAAACTACTTAATATTTCTTTACTTTGTTAATAATTTAGTAAATGAATTATAAATATTTTGCAATTAATAAATATAAAAACCAATGAAATTTCTTAATGAATTTTTAAAAAGAATTATCATACTATTAGTTTTATATTCAATCAGCAGAATATATTTATTTTTCAATAATTTTGACAGCTTTTACCCAATCAAAATTTTAGAGTTTTTTGAAGGAATTCGATTTGATTTATCAGCAATAATTTACATTAACATTCCATTATTTCTTCTTTTATTAACTCCATTAAATTTCAAATCNAANAAAAATTACAAACNNNTAATTAATNTNATTTTTTANATAACTAATATNCCNTTTTTAATCTTAAATAATATNGATATNGAATATTATANATNCACTCAAAAANGATCAACNNCTGATTTTATTCAGTTNATNCAACTGGGNACNGANATTANNAACNTANTTCCAATTTATTTAAAAAAATTTTGGCNAATANCTATTTTTACTNTNNTNCAAATATGGNTTNTTNTAAAANTTAAANAAATACCAAATANNAAANCATGTAAATAATTTTAAAANTATTNCNAANTCATTTNTNNTATTTTTANTTTCNGCATNANTACTTGTTGTTGGNGCNNGAGGTGGNATACAATTAAANCCAATNAATCCAATTAATGCTGGAGANCTNAGTAATTCAAAAAATTCAAATNTAATTTTAAACACTCCNTTTTGTTTNCTTCAATCAATNAATNAAAATNAACTTNAAANANTANATTANTNTNANNAAANNNAAATNAATTCTNNTTANAANAATTTNATNGANAAAACAAGNGNTAANCTAANAGAGNAAAAATATTGTAATACTNATAATGGAAAGTTATTCTAAGGAGTTTATTGGNTTTTATAATGAATCNGGNTTNACTCCATTCTTAGATAGTTTAATGAAACATAGTTTAGTTTTTACAAATGCNTATGCAAATGGNGTAAANTCNATAGATGCACTTCCAGCAATAATATCATCNATTCCACCACTAATGAATGATCCATTTATAACATCTAGCTATGCTCAAAANAAATATAATAGTTTACCTTCAATACTAAAAAAAGAAAATTATTCAACATCATTTTTTCATGGTGGAACAAAAGGTACNATGGGNTTTTACAGCTATTCAANAAAAGCAGGATTTGAAAATTATTATGGAAAAGAGGAGTTTAANAATGATGANTTNAGTGATGGAGTATGGGGAATTTATGATAAACCATTTTTTGAATTTTTNTATNAACANTTAAATAAAAAAAATGAACCTTTTTTTAGTNCTTTTTTTAGTNTAAGTTCTCATCTCCCATTTACTTTNCCTAAAGAATATTTAGAAAAAAATAAAATTAAAAAAAATATTGGTATAAGAGAAACTATTTTATANNCAGANNATGCAATGAGTNAGTTTTTCCATTTAGCTAAAAAAGAATCNTGGTTTAAAAACACNATTTTTATCATTACAGCAGATCATACTTCACCATATTCATANAATAAAAAATATAAAAATAAGGTAGGTAGATATGCAATTCCTTTAATAATATTTAGTGGNGATAGCTNAATGCAAGGAACAAATAATAANATTGTTCAACAAATAGANATAATGCCAAGCATTCTAGAGTTAACTAACTNTAACAAAAAATATTTTACATTTGGAAAATCANTGATTNATGGAGCAGATTGGGCCNTGTGTTATAGATCAGGTAAATATCAANTAATTACTAATAATGGTATANTAATAAATTCTGATGAAAAATATCAACAATTTAGTGATTGGCAACTCAATAATGAAAAACAGGTAAATGCTTACGATAAAAAAATACTNAAGGCTATTAAACAAAGNTTTAANAATTCAATGATCTACAACAAAATGAATTATGAAAATTAGATTTATTATTAATCCANTATCNGGAACTGGAAANCAAAAAAATATTGTTNAAATAGTTNAAAAATATTTTAACTTCGAAAATTATGATTTTGNNTACACAAATAAAAAAGGTCATGCAAGTGAGTTATGTAAANCTGCAATTAANGANAATGTAAATATTATTGTTGCAGTTGGAGGTGATGGAACAGTTAATGAATGTGCGAAAGAANTNATAAATAAAAATNTTGCNTTAGCAGTTTTACCTTGCGGATCNGGAAATGGCTTTGCTTATAATATTGGAATGAAAAAAAAANTAATTGACGCTNTAAAACAACTAAATAATGGAAAAATTAAAAAAATTGATACNGCTACTCTAAATTTAATTCCNTTTGTTAATGTTTCTGGAGTTGGGTTTGATGCNCATATAGCNCACCTATTTTCCAAAACTAAAATCAGGGGATTCAGNAGTTATATTAAATTANTTNTAAAAAAGGTTTTGNCATATAATTCAAATTATTACACTTTGAAAACTAATGTAAAAGATTNTAAGTTTCAAGCATACTTTATTGCATTNGCAAANTCAGTACAATATGGTAACGACATTAAAATTTCTCCNCAATCTAANCTAAATGATGGNAAAACTGATATAGTANTNATAAAAAATTTNCCAAAATGGAAAATACCATATTTTATATATNAAATGTATAANGGNAAAATACATGAAAANAAATATGTTGAAATTATTAGAGAAAAAAGAATAGAAATNATACATNATTCNAATCCTATACATATTGATGGAGAACCATATNCGGTAAATAATANCATCAANATAGAAACTATTCCAAACAGTCTTAAAATATTTTGTTAAATGAAAAAAAGAAAAAAAAATATAGTATACTCAACTAATCCAAACTATCAATATGAATATGAANATGAATTGGAAAATACTATTGANAAAAACAAGCAAAATTTAAAGATATACCTAAATAGGCATAAAGCTGATAAATTTTCTGTTGTNATCAAAAACTTTATTGGNACTAAAGANGAAATGAAGAAAATTGAAAAAAATATAAAGACAAAATTAGGTGTTGGTGGAAGTATNAAAAATAATCAAATAATAATTCAAGGAAAAGTAAGAGAAAAAGTAATTGAAATATTAAATTCTGATGGCTATAAGACTACTTCAGTTGGAGGATAAGTGCCCAGAGCGGGAATCGAACCCGCACGTTTAAAAAACACATGGCCCTCAACCATGCCTGTCTACCAGTTTCAGCACCTGGGCAATAAAAAAATTATCCCGACTAAGCGGGATATTTTTGTGACCTGGCTGGGGCTCGAACCCAGGACCCTCTCCTTAAAAGGGAGATGCTCTACCAACTGAGCTACCAGGTCAATTTAGTAGGCGCAAATATAATATTTCTTTAATTCAAAAANCTTTTTTTTAAAATAAAAATTAATTTTAAATAAGTGAAATTTGTATTATTATAAAAAAAAATAAAAATGATTTATATTATTGGTTATATGGGAAGTGGAAAAACAACAATTGCTNNNGAATTATCTAANATNTTAAAGNTACCANATNTAGACACTGATAAGGAAATTCAAAAAAAAACAAATTACACTATAAANGAAATTTTTAAAAAATTCGATGNAATTTATTTCAGAAAAAAAGAGAAAGAGATTTTAACTAGTATTAAAGGAAATAAAATAGTTTCAACTGGAGGNGGATTACCAATTTATTCAGATAATATGANATATATTAAGAANAATGGAATAAGTATTTATCTCAAAACTCCAATNCAAATTTTANATAATCGNCTAAAAAANAGTTCAGATAATAGACCATTAATTNAAAATATTAAAAATTCAGATTTAAAAAAATTCATTAACAANCAAATTAAGCAAAGAGAATATTTTTANAANCANGCTAATTATATTTTGGAAACAANAGATTTAAGTAAAGAAGAAATTTTAAGAAAGATANACTCCTTTNTTTGCAGTTGTTAAATCAACATTTACATATTCTTTTAATGTGGTNGANAAGGAAANNCCAACATAATCAGATTTTATTGGATATAAATTATGATTTCTATTTACTAATACAACTGTCGATAATTTTTTTAAAGGAGTTGATAAAAATATTTTAGATGAATANATTAGTGTTTTTCCAGAATTAAGAACATCATCACATAAAATAACAACTTTATTTTTATAATCACTTTCTGAAAGATTAATATTTGCAGTTTTATNATATGGATTTTTNTTATCTAAATCAATACGACCNATAGTTACATTAATATTTGATATTTTTTCAATTACTTTCATTAACTCTTTTGCTAAAATNGAACCTCTATCNGANATACCAACAATAACAATATTATTCTCGTTAATATTGTTTTCGTAAATCTGCCATGAAAGTCTATTAACTTTCTGATTAAGTTGCTTAAAGTCTAATATTTTAATTTTTTCNGTCATAACNNAGTTGTCAAAAATATGAAATTAATTGATTATAANATTTCCTGTAATAGTATGGGATTCNCCTATATCATCAATAATTTTNATTATGTAACTATAATTTCCAGTATAAATTTCTGTTTTATTATCNANANAACCNTCCCAAGTATTAAATTTNTCTTTAGAATAAAANACTAAATTNCCCCATTTATTATAAATAAATATTTCAAAATCACTAAAATTTTCACCCTTNACACAGCATGGATCCCATGGAAAATAATCGTTTAATTTATCGCCATTNGGTGTAAAAGAATTAGGCAAGTATAAAGAAAAAACAGGTTTAATATATANTTCATAAGANGTATCCTTNACGCANGGNCCATTTTCTGCAACTAAAGTAACATCATAGTAACCAGGTTCATTATATGTATAAATTGGATTTTCTAAGTNTGAGACACCGTTAAAGGGTGNGTCACCAAAATACCAAGTAAAATTATTTGNAAACTGCGAATTGTTTATAAAAGAGACTTGTGACTGAAAGATATCATTATCATTTATAACATAATCAAATNTAGNAATTGGNGTGTTTAATACATCTATTAATATTTCATCATCACTTGAGTTAACACATCCATTTATATCTGNTAGNGTTATNATTTCATATAACCCCTCTTGACTTGTAGCTAGNNAAGATNTGTTTGAACTAATTTCNAAAATATTNTCATTAATTACCTGATNAATTGAATAAACTAGACTAAAAGGGAAATTTCCACTAAGTGAAAATAAAATTGCAGCACTATCTTTATCGCAAATAGTGATNAAGTCATCAACAAAATTTATTGTAGGTAAAGGATTTACTGTGATAGTAATACTATCATTATTTTGACATCCTATACTATCAANACCNTTTAAATNAACTGTTGTTGTTAANCTTGGTGNAATAGTTACTGTACTTCCATTGGGTGATGATAATAAATTAGATGGACTCCACAAATATTGATTTGCACCATTAGCAGATAAAGTAATACTTTGNCCTTCACAAATTACATCTGATGNAGATGATATANAAATATCAGGNTTANCACNAACATTAAGTTGAAAATTAGTAGTTGATTTACAGTTATTTATATCAGTTCCTGTTACAATATAGTTTATTGAACNATTTGGGCTTGCAATAACACTTGATGANGATATAATATTCAAGCCAGAANTTGGATTCCAAGAATAATCATTNGCCCCAAAAGCATCAANTTGAATGGAAGNACCTTCACAAATATCNNNACTAACTGGCGATAGTGTTATATTTGGTTTTGGATNNACATTTACTTGTGCTGTTAAGATATCAGAACANCCATTTAAATCTGTACCTGTNACNGAATATATAGTTGAAATAGTTGGANTTGCAATTACTGAAGAACCAGTATTAACNTTAAGAGCAACTGAAGGAGACCATAAATAATTTTGTGCNCCACCAGCAATTAAACTTATAGAACTATCTTCACAAATTATAAAATTATTATTGTTAATTGATAATGATGGNAATGGATTTACTGAAATANATTTNTTAAGTGTTGTGATACAATTTTCTGANGAAATTCCAGTTACGGAATAATTAGTTGTNGTAGTTGGNGTTGCAGATACTGTAGATCCAGTAGTTACGTTTAAACTTGTAGCTGGTGACCAAACATATGAAACTGCACCTGTAGCTGATAAATTAANAACCTCTCCTATGCAAATAGTATCTTTAGTACTACTAATTGAAATNATTGGNTTATTTAAAATTGAAACTTGATAATTAANTGTTGATTCACATAANTTCAAGTCAGTACCTATAACAGTATAATTTTGTGTCACTGATGGGTTTGCAATAACAATATTTCCTGAAGATTGATTTAAACTATTTGAAGGTGACCATACGTATGTACTAGCNCCATTAGCAATAAGTGTAGTTGAATCTCCNTGACATATTNTANTTGTTCCAGAAANNNTTATCACNGGATTTGGATTAACATTAATTGTAGAGTATATGCTGTCTTTACAATTNTTGTTATCAACACCAACTACTTTGTACTGAGTAGATATNTTNGGAGTTGCAACGACAACATTACCAATTTGACTACTTAATGAATTTGAAGGTGACCAAATATAATTATTAGCTCCACTTGCTGTCATAGTTACTGAATTTCCTTCACAAATAGTATTACCTGAAGAACTTATAAANAAACTTGGTGAGGGTAAAACATCAACAAAAAATGTTGTTTGATCAGAACAGCCAGAAGCATTTTGAGCAGTGATTGTGTANGTTATTGTATCTAAAGGACTAATTATTACATTAGATCCATTAGTTGTATTTAAATAAGTAGGTGGAGACCAAGAATATGAGTTTGCNCCATACAAATTTACTTCAACTGATTCTCCACTACAAACTTGAGGATTAGGTTTATCAGCATATATATTAATTGAAGATACAACATCAATTACAACCGAAACATCAACAGGACANCCATTTACATCAATTCCAGTNCACACATAAGTTATTCCTGGTGAGCTTGGAGTTGAAGTTACNTTTGCACCCAAATTAGTATTTAGCCAAATATTTGGACTCCAGCTNTATGATACTAGTCCTGANGCANNTAAACTAATATTATTTCCATTACACACTTCATATGTTAAAGGTGNATTACTAACNAAATTNCCAGATGAAGTTAAGGANATNGTAGGNTCATTAGGCTCACTAATNAAAACTTGAAAACTTGAAGAACAATTATTTGCATCATATACAGTTANCTGATACTGNCCTGCCGATAATCCATTTGCAGTTATTCCTGTTTGTATNGGGTTAGTACTCCAAAAATAACTATAAGAAGATGCTCCACCTATTGTATTTGAAACTATAGCACTACCATCNGAATAACCNAAACAANTNGTNGGTNTNGATGTNACGTTAGAAATAATTGAATCTGGCTCATTAATNANAANANTTAAAGNAGGTAGTTGACATCCTTTATCNTCNGTNACAANTACCGAATANGNTCCNNCNNTNANATTANTTATTGAATCAGAANAGNTCATACTNTTATTTNNTATTCCATTNGACCAANTAAAANTAAATGGTGGTGATCCNCCANNTAANTTTANATAAATCTTACCATCATTTTCATTTAAACAANNAATNTNTTGTCCATTATANTNNGANATTGAATCTGATATCATAAATGTACTNNATGGATCTTCNGTGATTGNTAATGTNAAAGTNCCAGTATCTGAATAATTNACTGCATCAACAACTANATAATATGTTCCAGNAGAACATAAAGATGTTGTNATTTGNGACTGNAAACCACAGTTAGAATTATNGTTNCTNTCNATAAAATTAATNGTATCANNNTCTGANAGTAAATATAAATNACTATCNAACTGTGCTCCTCCAACACCACATAANGANATATTTANTCCNGTNGGATTNGANATNTTAAANGAATAAATAACATCATTTCCANTACTANNAGNANAATTATTNTTGTAACAAATATTACTATTAAANTGNGANGNNCCTGGAAAAGGNAATAANNCNCCTANATCNATNGCATTATTAAAATTNATGTTCCTTTAGTATATCTCCACATTGTTTCGATATGAGGTTTATAATAAGAATCTGTATTAGGAGCTGGTGTGTTGTTAGAGTTATTTACGCATCCTGAACCACTTATTTGACCATGAGAATAAAATTGACATGGGGGAATAATATTTTGCGATGGCATATACCGCCAATCTATTCCTGTAAAAAAAGGTTCAGCTTCACAACCATAGTCATCTCCTTGAAATGCCAAAGGGGCACAACCTCCTCCTAACCACCATGGTAAAGTATATTGACAAGTAGCAGGTTCAAAAATATTTCTAGAACCAGAAGTATTTATTGTAACTCCTGCCCAAGACAATGATGTAAAGGGATCTGAAGGGTTATCATCTTCCCAGCCAAAAAACTTCATCTTTAAAAATTGTGGTACTAAATTGGTATTATAATTCAGAATTGAGACGATTGAATTAAAATCTCTTGAATTTGTACCAGATAAGGATACTTGAACAATATCATCATTAAATGCTAAATCATCTTGTGTATTAATAATATTATCTGTTCCCTCGATAGGTAAACCTGAAGGACCATAACCAATCCATGGTAATATATTTAAATTATCGCTAAACCAAAGTTTATATGTAAAATCCTCCGGTTCGGAGTTTATATTTGTACCAAAAACAGACCAATCATCTCCCTCGTAATAATTTCCAACTTCTCTTAATTTAACTTGAATCTCAATTGGCCCATCAGTATAGTTTTGAGCATTTAAAACTATTGAGTTAAAAAAAAATATAAACAAATAACAACACCCTATATACCTCATAATTGTCAATGAGTTGTAAATATATAAAAATATAATATTATGAAATTAAAAAAAAAGGGGGTGAAGCCCCCTTTTTAATTTATTGTAACAATAATTTTTTATAGATTTTATCTTTACCATTAGAAATTTCAATTAAATAGTTTCCTTTTGAAAATCTTGATAAATCAATATTAGATTTGTAGTTACCACTTAAATTGTTTATTTCCTTCATGTATACATCGTTACCGTTCGATGAAATTATTCGAATAATATAATCTAAAGAATTTTGTGAAGTAAATTCTACGTTAATGTAATCAGAAGTTGGATTTGGATAAATATTCAATTCCTTGATATCTTCAACTGCTATACTCGTCGGTAGATCAACATAAAAAGAATCAATATTTGAAATACATCCATTAGCATCTTCAACATAAACACTGAACCATCCGCTAACAAATGGTTCTAATGGAGATACATTTGATGTAAATGCATTAGGGTCTACCCAAGTAACAATAAATGGAGCAACACCATCAGTTATTATAGCTTCCCAAGAATATGAATTAGCAATTTGAGTAGCAACAACATTTGGAGCAGTATTTATAGTCAAATCCAACGTCACAATACTATCACATCCATTTGCAGCACCATTTATATAAGTGAAAGAATACATTCCACTTGAAGTATAAGTTTGCCCATCTACAGACCAAGTATATGGATCGCACGTTATATGTGTTTCTGTACTTTTTGGTACTGAAAGAATAACTAAGTTTAATGTAGCTATACTATCGCATCCATCTAAGTTTGTTAAGGTATCTGTATATAAACCTGACGACAACAGGGTATCTCCACCCCAAACATAGAATTCACAAGATGTTTCTGAACTTGTACCTGAATTACTATTAACGATAGTAAGTACAAGTGTATGTACAGAGTCACAACCTACAGAATTCACGTATGTTTTATCGTATGATCCTGATGATGTATAAGTAGTATTATCCCATTCAAACACATCACATGCAGTTATTATTGTAGTACCCTCAGTATTATGTAAAACAGAACCGATTGTAACAGTATGAACACTATCACATCCTAAACTATTTACAAATGTTTCTGTATATGTTCCTACTGAATCTATAATAACTGTTCCCCATAAATAAGGAACACATAAAGTATCGATCGTGCTTGAATCTGGACTACTCGAATAATTAATTGTTAAATCTAAATGAATTGTACTATCACATCCAGCACTTGTTTGATATGTATATGATGCAGTATTATTTGATGCCGTGTAAGTAATACCATCTATCCATACATATGAATCACAATGCACTTGTGTATCAACAATATCTGTATATTCAGGAACAACAGTTACTTCTAAAATTTCTATAACATCACAAATTGTAGAATCATTTCCTAAAAATATTTGTGAGTGAGTTCCAGATTGTGTAATTGTATCAGAGTACCAGTAAAACTCTCCACAAACAGTTATGGTATCATAAATATATTGTGTATAATTTAATATTAAATCAACAACAATTATACTATCACATCCATTTACAGTTGGTTGATCAGCAATAACATAATGTATTGCATCTGTGGTTAAAGCTGTAGCATTAGATCCAATTGGTTCATAAGTTAATGAATCATTTTCAATCCATAAAGTATCACAATACTCATAGTGACTAACAATTACATTAGAGGTATCATTGTAGTAAACTGTTAAGTTAAGTGTAGCAACACTATCGCAACCTACAGATGAGACTAATGTATCTACATATGTACCGCTTGAAGTATAAATATTTCCATTCCACTCAAAACTGTTACATGCTGTTGCTGATCCAGAACCATATACTCTCTCATACACAACGAGATTCAAGAATACTGTATCAAT
>NZWA01000047.1 GCA_002697505.1 Flavobacteriales bacterium
AAATAAAATCCAGATAAATTCACTGCGTTTGATCCACCGTTATAAAGTTCAACCCAGTCATCATATTCACCATCTTGATCAGCAACCTTAGTAAAATTGGATGCCATTATTTCATTAATAACTAAACCACTTACAACAGGTAATTGATGAAACTCTTTCTCAGCTCTTTCTGGAGAAAAAATACCAGCATCATTATTTTCTGCGTAAATATAATACTGAACGTCTCGAGCATCAACATCGAGCGTTATACCAAACACTCCATCACCAGCAGCACCATCTCCATTATTTCCATCATCCATCATCTGTATCTTAGTAAATTTTTCTGAAAATTTAAATCGATATGCTAAATAAGCATAATTAGTGTTAGTGATATTCGCTGTTATATTAATTGTTGTATGAGGAAGCGCCGTTGAAATATTTGAAGCAACTGATAAAATAGTTGGAGGTGACGCTGAAAACTCTGTCGTAGACTGAATAAAATTAACTCTCGAATTAATCAATTCNCTTACACCTATTACATTGGAAACAGAATTTGTTAAATTATTTTGATAATCAGAGTAACTATGAAACAGATTTGGATCAGCACTAATAATGTTATCAATTAATTGTTGAAAAACTAGCGCTCTNTTGTAATAATTATTATTAGCAAGATGCTCNTTAACGATNGTACGCATATGTGCAACATACATTTTTNTATATCTNTNGGATGAAAATATTTTACTNGNCATTNTATTTNGGTTGTTAGATGAAGAATGAAAAATATCTAACTGTTGTAAATCTTGATTATTTACAGGAGATGGNAATCCATTNGTNAAAATNCCGAAAGACTGATTCATATTCCACANTATNGGAGANAATCTCCCATTATTGTCTTTAAATAAATAAAAGTTTTTNGGAATAGAATTTATTGGACTATCTAAACAAACAAATAAATTTTGNAATGCCATCATCCATAATGCCCTATCAATATCCAAAACCTCTTCTACATTAGCAAAATGATTNTTAACTGTATCCATAAAATCTGATAACTTAGACCAATCATTTGAAGATTGCATTTCATATAAAGCTTGATANCATAAAGTATCTGTAAAAAANTNCCATATTCCTGCTTGNGTTGNAGGACATCCTGGNGCTTGAAAATTTGTTNCATCAGCTTTAAAAAAAGGTCCTTTTCTCTCATAAAAATTTTCATTAGTAAAATCNTCATCTATAGACTGAACACAAACATANAATCCAATTTGATTTCCATTAANAAAAACATTTGCATAAGTAGATTTTGGTGCTGGCATATAATNTCTAGCTATTTCGTAGCTCAACATTTCTCTAACAAATGTAGGATCATGAAAACCATTAGAAAGCTTCAANGTATTATATCCATCAATTGATTGNCCATTATTAANATAATCTAAACTGATNTTAAGAGGATTTTTTATACTANTACTACTNTATGAATCNCCNCCTTTGTATCTNACTCCAACTAACTCATCTACCTCACCATCNATAATGATGGAATCTGCTATTAATCTTTGNCCACTTGAGTAATAGTAGTGTAATGAATCATCCCAATTACTTTGNGAAAAAAATATTTCTATTTGTCTAACTCCCAAATCAAATATATTTTGAGNGAATGATNNTTTTGAAGTAATTAANAGTANNGTTATNAAAATNAATTTGAGATGCACTNTTTTTTTCACAAAGTTAANAAATTGTTATTAATCTAATTTTAATGTTAAATTATATAATAATTACATCTTNATTATTTTTTTTCTGTAAGTTTTCTCNTCATTTCTNAANAGNACATAGTAAATNCCTGGATTTAANTTCTTTAAATTAATCTTANTTGCATTTGGNTTTAATGACAAAANTTTCATTCCAAAGGAGTTATATAAACTTATATCGCTAATNTCAACACTAGANGANAAAAAATATTCCCCAGTTGATGGATTAGGAAAAATNGCAAAAGGGTTTANANAAANATNGTTNNTTGAACTAATNGGAAGAGANATTTTTGAGANACCAGTACTTGTTGCAACCCAAGCATTATTATAAATATCTATTGCTATACCGCGAATATTTGGTCCAATCAAACCATCTGANATNTCAAAATCTTGCCAATCTACACCATCGAAGTAAGCAACNCCTCCTTCGGCNAAATAACCAACATATATTGCTACCCAAACATTTCCATTAGAACNTATATCNATTTCAACAACAGGGTTCAATGTATCAGGTGGAGGTAATATATACATTCTAGTATAATTTTGGGATATTAAATTTTGATTGTCTAATATCGAAATACCTCCNCCNGTTCCAACCCATTTATTGCCTAAATTATCTATCNTTANATNTGTAACATTTTGAGAAAGCAANCCATTAGAAGTGTCGATTTTATTAAAATTAATTCCATCATAATAAGTTAATCCACCATACAAATGACCAAACCAAATTCCACCTTGNTTNTCAAAAGAAACTGAACTAACNCCACTCCAGTGNAAATCATTATTTGAATAAGAAGTCCAGCTTGACATATCAAATGATGAAGCNCCNAAATTTGTTCCAAACCAAATTAAACCTGATGTTAAATCTTCATCTATACTTTTAATTTGATTACTAATTAAATCACTGTTNGTAGTAGTNTAAGNATACCAATTAATACCATCATATCTATTNACACCAAAATCAGTTCCTACCCAGATATCTCCATTTGATGCACAATAAATATCTTTAATATTATCTGATAGAATTTGAGAANNATTGCTAGTGTTATAGTTTAACCAATTTACTCCATCAAATNTTTGTATTCCTTGCGAAGTCCCGATCCAAACATTATTATTNANATCAATATCTATNCATTCAATAAAATCAGTNANTAGTCCATCTGCAACTGTATAATTTGTAATTNACTGTGATTTAGATGTAAAAACAAAACAAAAAAAAACAAGAAAAAATATTATCTTTTTTAANATCATAGCTTNATTATTTTATGAACAGAATTATCTTCCAAATGTATAAAATAGGTTCCTGATTTCCAATTTTGGGTATTTATTATTGTATTTTTTNTNTTTCTCAAAACTAATTTTCCCAAAATATCTTTAACGCTAAAGTTGAAACTTGTTTTTACAATTAATTTTTCATTAAAAGGNTTAGGATAGGCTTTGAAATTATTTCTATTAGTACTATTGANANCATANGTAAAATCATTATTACTTTTAAATGTTGGTGTAAGCANAGTNAAATNTCCATAACCATTTGGANTTCTACCAAAAGATATATCTTCATTTTGAGTAGGAAAAGAAATAGAATCAATAATAGTACTATCAGAATTTGATAAAATCACAATTTCTCCTAAATTAGAGAGCTTAAAATTTGCATGATTAGAACCTTGATTACCATCCTCATCAGCCCAAACAATTAAATAATCATCNGGTAAAACTACACTGTTTGGTAACTTCCATTTCAAAAGATTAGANATAGTATCAGANAAATATAAATTATTAGTTGAAANTGGAAAATTACTCGAGTTGTATAATTCAATCCAATCTTCGTTTTTACCACTATTATCTTTANCAGTAGATTTATTGTTGGACATTAGCTCATTAATAACTAAACTACCCGAATTAATTTTTGATTTAACATTTAAATATTCATAGGCTGCTCTTTGAGGATAAAAAATGCCGGCTGAATCATTTTGAGCATAAAAGTAATAATCTATTGAATTACTAGANTTATTTAANATACAACCATATATTCCATCTCCACTTGCTCCATCATTATGATTACCATCATCAAACATTTCAATTTCATTAAATATTTCGTTTTCTCCAAAGCGATAAAACAAATANACGTTGTTAGCCTCNACTACTTCTGAATTGAAAGTTAAATTATCACCTAAAGAAAAATTTATTGGTTGTACAAAATTATTTACAAANTGTGGAGCCCCATCAAAACCAAAATAATTAGACAAGTAATTTGATCTCTCATCCATTANTTGAAAAATTCCCGGACATATAGAAGAAACTAATGANACTTGATTTGTTAGATTAGTTGTAAAATCATTGTAAGTATAAAACTTATTCGTATCATTTTGAACATAACTATCAATNAGATTTTGTAAGAATTGNGCTCTATTTTTATATAAATCATTTATAAAATTTTCCTGCATTATTGTTCTTATATGNGCTATGTACATTTTTCTATATGTATCGTTATTAAACANATTTTGCATTAATGGTCGTGGTGAAACNGAGATATANTTATAATGTACTAATGGATCCATATTTTGTGCTTGACTAATATNAAANCCATTAAAATANAGCTGTGANGCATCTGTTAATCTGAATGATGCAAAAGACATATTTAAATCCCATATAATTGGACTAAATTGATCNGTTAATGATTTATANAAATAGTAATTTTGCCCATAACCAATGTAAGAATCAAAATTTATTACTGAATAATTTAAAGCATGCATCCATAAAGNCCTATCTACATTTAAAACCTTATTAACACTATCAGAATTTGTATTTAATATATCAATTAAATTGTACAAATCAGTCCATCCATAATCTGATTCNATGTCATAAAACANATAATAATCTGAACTATCCTGTCCATGCGTGTTACTCAAATTTGAATTTTCACCACCTATTTGAACATTAAGATTTTCGGGATTACACTTGAAAAAGCTATTGTACTTACTTTGATAATGATCTATNAAAAAATCTTTATTAACAGCCTCAACATTTGTATAAACGCCCCACAAAGTGTCATTAATAAATAAATTCACAAAATTAGCTTTAGGAGAAGGCATATAATTCCTNCAAATTTCATAGGTTAAGACTTCTCTAATAAATGATGGATCTTGAATGACATTTGATAGTTTTAATTTTTCANTTCCAAAATGATCTTGATTTTCTATTATGTAATCCAATTTAATATTGAAAGGATTTTTTNTTCTATTAACACTAACTGAACTAAAACCTTTATATCTNACTCCAACNCTATCATATGAAAAACCATTTATTTCAAGATGAGCTAATATCCTTTGTTTATCACCCAAGACATATAAACTATCNANAATATTATCCCAATTAGAATCATAAAAATTAATTCTTATTTCTTGAACAGTATCNGTATGATAAAAATTGTTCTGGNAGNATAAAATATTNGTANTTAAAAAAAATATGAGTAAAAATANTTTTTGTTTCATCTAAAATATTAANATNCTCTCAGATTTTAAATTTCCATAAATATCTGANATTTTAACAAAATAAGTNCCTTTTTGNACNTTACTTAAATCAAGTTGNAAACTTCTATTTTTATTGTAAAAATTAAAANTGACTTGTTTNCCNAGAACATCNTGTATNGNAATCAATTTTATTTCAAATTTACTNGNNACAGTTATTTCAAANAAACCANNACTTGGATTTGGAATTACTTTAAANTCAANTAAATTATTTTCNNANATGGATGTTTGATTAAAACAAGATGTACNTGANGTGTTCATATAAGGNTCAAGAGCAANNATACCTGNNTANTCNCANTCNTATCTAAAACCTTTTTGTGAATCAGCAGCATATGGACCCCAAATTAAATTTCCTANAGAATCNACCTCATACATAACACCNGCTCCNCCTTGACCTCCAGANGCATTNACAAATATATTTCCATTAGACATACGATCNGAGGCTGATTGACCANTAGCAGAAAATTGACAAACATATCTNGTNGTATANGATGTTGGAGCAAATGGNTGNCCAATCGNNCTTAAATATGTATATCCTGTNNTAGNATCTAANGGTGTTTCAATNCCATCAACAGTNGATTGATTATTACCACCTCCTCTATTATTNAAGATTTGTAAATAACCACCATTTGGTCTNCCATCATTGGNTATCCATCGCACATCATGAACAGCTGATGGAATAACTTGAGGTCCTGANATNCCATAATTNNAAGGATTACCCCANCTATANAAAATATCTCCCCCCATTCCAGAATTTCCNCCAGTATGACCAGCTGCCTCAGCAGAAGTTGTACTATGATCAATAATATATATTTCAGAAGCAAAGCGTGATGAAAANGCAATTTGATCTAANTCTTCATTATAATCAACNCCATTTACATGAAACCAATCACCACCTCCTCCTCCAGGACCACCTCCTCCTCCAGGNCCACCTANCTGAATCATATTAATATCTATANGTTCNGGGTGATCAGAAATATTTGAAACATAATTTGGNTTNTTTGGGTCTAANTCTTGACATAAATGATCCCANATNTGCCATTCCCATACAATATTNGCACTNCCATTACCNTCAGNCTCNAATTCTATAAAATGTGTTGGCCATTTTTCAGAAGTTGCATTATCATAGCCAGCATTATTAAGTTCATTNACACTTTTAACTTCCCAAGCAGTTAAAAGAACATTATCACCAATTAAGGTAATATCATGATGACTCAAATAATCAGCAGATGAATATACATAATCCCANACAATTGAACCATCAGGAGCAATTTCTTGGACTCTGCCAGCATCAGCTGCACCTCCTAATATATTACCATTTCTTTTAGTTCCTCTAACAAGATTTCCATTTTTCTTTAATANAACAGTGTAGTTACACTCAGTATTTAAATTCCATGTATGAGCAATNTTTTGATTTTCATCAATTAAATATGTTGTATTTGAACCTTGNGCATTATATAANGCAAATCCATTGAAATTTTGTGATTTGCAATAAAATGATAATAAAGTAAAAAGAANAATAATTNTANTTTTCATTTTTAGTGTTAAAGATACACTAATTTTTANATTANGNTNTTAATTCATCTTTTGCTTTACNCCAATATTTTTCCATTTGTACAATATCTAAATCTGAAATATCTATATTTTTTTGTTTTAACAGATTTTCCATTAGCTTGTAACGCTTAANAAATTTAATNTTTGTTTTTTCAAGTGCATCNTCCGGATTTATATTNATAAATTGTGCATAATTAACTAATGAAAATAATAAATCTCCAAATTCTTCTTCNATTTTATCNTTTTCNCCATTNACTANTTCATNTTTTAACTCTTNAAACTCTTCAATAACNTTTNNCCAACTTTGATCTTTGTTTTNCCATTTAAAACCAATTCCTTTAACTTTTTCTTGAATTCTGTAAGCTTTNACCAANGAAGGNAAAGANTTAGGAACNCCTTCCAAAACTGATTTTTTACCACTTTTTATTTTTAACTTTTCCCAATTTAATTTAACATCTACTTCATCATTTACTTTAGTATTTTTGTAAATATGTGGATGTCTATAAATTAACTTTTCACAAATAGTGGAAATAACATCATCTATATCAAACTTATTTTTTTCCGATGCTATTTTTGAATAAAAAACAATATGTAATAATAAGTCTCCCAGTTCATTTTTTATTTCACTCATATCTTCTTTTAATATTGCATCAGATAATTCATAAACTTCTTCAATAGTAAGATATCGTAAAGTTTGTAAAGTCTGCTTTTTATCCCAAGGACACTTATCTCGAAGTTCGTCCATTATTTCAATTAACCTATTTAATCCAAAATCTTTTTTTTGCATACCAAATTTTTATTACAAACATACATACATTATCTTTTATTATATGATTTTTTTTTGTAAGTTCGAAATCAAATAAAACATAAGTATTATGAAAGAATTTAAATCATATTTTATATTAATCACATGTGTTACATTTTCAAATTTATTGCTTGCTCAAACCTTTGTTAGCACGATTGCTGAAAATAAAAATGTTGTTTTGGAAGAGTTTACTGGTATTTCATGTACCTATTGCCCAGACGGACACAGAATAGCTAAAGACATATTCAACCAAAATCCAAATGATGTTGTATTAATTAATATTCACACAGGCTCTTTTGCCACTCCTCAAGGATTGGGAACAGACTTTAGAACATCTTTTGGTTCTGCAATCGATGCTCAAGCAAATGTATCTGGATATCCTGCTGGAACAGTAAATAGACATCAATTTTCCATGACTCAAAATGGTGGAACTGCTATGAGCAGAGGAGATTGGACCTCAGCAAGCTCTCAAATTTTGACAGAACCATCATACATTAATATTGAAGCCCAAGCATCAATTGATGTGTCAACTAGATTATTAACAGTTGTAGTTGAAGCATATTATACTGGAAATGCACCCGCTGGAATTTTAAATAATGTAAATGTAGCACTTTTACAAAATAATGTTGAGGGTCCTCAAACTGGAGGTTCACAATTTAATCCTTCAGCAATTTTACCAAATGGTAATTATAATCACCAACATATGCTCAGGCATTTAGTTACAGGTCAGTGGGGGGAAACAATAATGAACCCATCAGGTTTTTGGACGAATACATATACTTACAATATTCCAAATGACTTAAACAGCGTAGTATATGATTTATTTAATTTAGAAGTTGCTGTTTTTGTTGCAGAAGGCCAACAAGAAATTATAAACGGAAACCTAGCAAGCTTATCTTTCATTACACCACCAGGCATGAATTTAGTTGATTTATCTTCAAATAGTAATATGTCAATGCCCGTCTCATATTGTGATAATTCAGTTACACCCGAAATTACAGTCTCAAATAATAGTCAGTTAACAGTTGATACTTTTGAAGTAAATTACACTCTAAATTCTAATCAAGCAGTTTCACAAACTGTTTATGATCCTAATTTTGTTGCCGGTGCTACAACTACAGTTAGCTTTCCAACAATTACTGTGCCATCTGGAAATAATACTATATCTTATAATGTATCAACAGTTTCAGGAACTTCATTTATTGATAACGTTTCAAGTAACAACTCATTTAGCTCAGCATCATTTAACACGTTATCTCCTGTAGCTTTTGCCAATACCCATTCAGAAGGATTCGATAATTATGCCTTAGCAACACCAGCACCAAGTAATGCAATTTTAGAAGAGCAAAATGGAAACTGGGTTGGAGTAATTGACCCAACATACACTAATGGACAAGCAGTTGGTGGATTTGGGAATACTCCAAATGCATATCGTTGGAGATTTGGTGATTTTAATAATGGAGAAGAGGCAATATTGGTTTTTGATATGTTAGATTTTAGCTCATCAACTAACAATGAAATTTCTTTATCTTTTTCACATGCAAATGCTAATAGCTGGGATCAAGATAAATTGCAAATTCTTACCTCTACCGATTGTGGAATTAGTTGGGATTTAGTTCACGAAATAAGTGGAGGAGATTTACATACAGCATCCAATTTAGTTAGTAGCGGTAATTTTTATCCAACTTCATCTGAGTGGGATAGTATAACAGTAGACTTAAGTAATTATGATGGATATAACAATGTAAACATTGCGATCAAAGCAATCAAAGGAGGAGGAAATAATGTTTATGTTGATGACATAAATATTAAGCAAGGATTTGTTGCTACTTCAATAAATCAAACAACAAAAGAAAATATTTCAGTATTCCCAAATCCAGCAGATGAAAAAATTAATATTTCTGGAAATTATAAACTTTTAGAAATCCATGATGTTTTTGGAAAAGTAGTTCATACTGAGACAAAAAACACAAAATCAATTGATTTAAAAAATATAAGTAATGGCAACTACATTATTCATTTCTATTCAAAAGATAACAATATTTCAACTAGAAAAATAAGCATAATAAAATAATCATGAAAAATATAAATATAACTTTAATACTTTTACTTTTTAGCTCAACAATTTTAGCACAAACTTTTGTTAGCACAACACCTGAAAATCGAAATGTTATTCTTGAAGAATTTACTGGTATTCACTGTCCATCTTGCCCTGGAGGACATAGCCAATCGCAAGGACTTTATGATAATAATCCTGGAGATGTTTTTGTAATCAATATTCATACAGGAAGCTTAGCAGCACCAAGTCCTGGAGAACCTGACTATAGAATAGATCCAACTGGAAATGACTTGATGTGGGCTACAGTTCCAGGTGCTACAGGAATAGGATTTCCTTGTGGAACAATAAACCGACACGAATATTTATTTACTTCAGCACCAACACCACAACAAGGTGCAGGAACATTTGCCTACAGTCAAAGTGATTGGCCTGTTTTGGTTTCTCAAGTTCTTAATGAGCCATCACCAGTAAATGTAGGTATTCAAGCAAATGCAGATGCCAATAATAATTTAGTTGTTGATATTGAAATATATTATACAGGAAATCAAACAGTTAACTCAAACTTTTTACATGTTGCCGTTATACAAAATGATATTGTAGAAAATCCAATGGTACAAGCTGGTGGTTCGTCTAATTCACTTTGGTATGATGCAGCAACAGGAACATATACCCAACAACATATGCTAAGACATATGATGACTGGTACTTGGGGAGAGGAAATTAATACAATTTCATCAGGAACATTTGTTCAAAAACAATATGTATGGCAGTTACCTTCTGATATTAACGGAATTAGCTTAGACCCTTCAAAACTTTCAGTAGTTGCTTTCGTTAGTGAAAGTGCTAGAGAAGTAATAAGCGGAAATGAAAAAAAAGTATCATCAGCAGGATGGATTGCACCATCATGGGACTGTACAGGAGGGGCATGTGTTGATCCAGGAACTGGTAACGGCTTTTATAGTTCTGAACAGCAATGCATTGATAATTGCAACATCACCCCAACATGGAACTGCACGTATAGTGGTCCAAATCAGGGAGCATGTGTTGATCCAGGTAATGGGACTGGAAACTATTCGGATTCTATTTCATGTGAACAATCGTGTATTAGAAAATCTTACAACTGTACCGGACCGGGCACTGCATGTGTAGATCCTGGAGATGAAAGTGGAAGTTATCCGACACTTGCTGGTTGCTTATTTGTTTGTGGAATAAGTGAATCTTATAACTGTGTTAATGGTCACTGTAGTGACCCTGGAGATGGAAGCGGAACATACTCTAGTATGAGTAGTTGTATTAGTGATGGTTGTTTACCGCCACTAAATGTTACTGAATATGATAATTTAAATATTAAAATATTTCCAAATCCTGCGCAAAATAAAATATTTATTAATGGTGAATTCAAGAATATTAATATTTATAATGGATATGGCGATAAAGTATATAGTACTGCAAGTAAAAATGAAATTAATATCTCTAACTTTAAAAATGGATTGTATTTTATAGAGATTAGTACTGAAAAATCAATTGGAATTAAAAAACTTATAATTTCAAAATAAAAAAACAATGAAATTATTTTTAATAACTGGTATATTTATTGCTTTAGCATTTGCAGCCATTGCAATCAAAATATTACTCAAAAAAAATGGTGAATTTTCTGGAACTTGCGCTAGCCAAAATCCTTTTTTAAATAAAGAAAATGAGCCATGTGGATATTGTGGTAAACTACCTGAAAATTGTGAAAATTCTTAGTTCAAAATATAATTTTTAAAATAGTCAGATGAATAAGTTTCTAGTTTTGAACCATTAGAATAAATTAAAAAAACATCAATATCATCTCGATTAGAAATAAAATCTAATGTTTTTTCTAAACCCATTGCCATAAAAGCAGTTGCGTAAGCATCAGCATAAATACAGTCTTCATGTATAACAGTTACACTTAATAGCGAATTTAAAGATGGAAAACCAGTTTTTGGATTTATTATGTGAGAGTATTTTATATTATCTTTTTCTAAATAATTTCTATAACTACCAGAGGTTGCTAAAGATTTATTTTCTAAACTAACTACAAATTGAAATCTATCAGTAAAATCAATTTTATCATTTGGTTTTTCAACTCCAACTACCCAGTTATTTGAATTAATATTTTTTCCCTTAGCTAACAATTCACCACCAATTTCAATGAGATAATCATTTATATTTTTACTTCTTAAAAAATGTCCTATAACATCTACAGTATAACCTTGAGCAATAGCATTAAAATCAATTGAGTAATTATCTGGGAAAGAAATACTATTTGTATCTAATTTGACTTTATCAAAACCAACATAATTAAGTAGTTTAATAATTTTTAATGAATCAATATATTCATTTTTTTTATTTTTATAAAAACCCAACTCATTAATTATAGGATAAGATGTGCAATCAAAATATCCATCTGTTTCAATAAATAATTTATAAGCTACATTGTAAACGTCTATCAAATACTTATCAGCTACAACATAATTATTTTTATTTAGTTGAGATATCAGTGAAGAACTATCATAGATTGATAAAGACTGATCAATTTTATTTAAAATACTATCAATTTTATTTTGATAATCAATGTTTGAACTACTTACATATTTTATGTTATAATATGTACCCTGAGCTTTTCCAATATTAGTGATAAGAAATATATCTTGGGTGGTATTACAAGAAGAAAGAATCAAAAAAAATAGAACTAAGGTACGTATCAAGGATAGTATTTATTTAACCTCCAAAATCATCAAATCTTACGTTTTCATCTGGAATACCCCAATCATCGGCCATTTTTAAAACTGCTTGATTCATTAAAGGGGGTCCACAAAAATACAACTCAATATCTTCTGGAGCTTCATGTTTAGATAAAAACTCATCAATTACTACTTGATGAACAAAACCAGTAAAACCATCACCATTAGGGTCATCAAGGTTCTTTTTATTTTTCCAATTATCTTCAGGTAATGCATCAGATAAAACTAAATGAAATCTAAAGTTTGAAAAATCTTTTTCTAAATCCCTGAAATAATGAATATAAAATAATTCAGCTCTGGATCTTCCGCCGTAAAAATATGTAACTTTCCTGCCAGTTTTTAGTGTTTTAAAAAGTTCGTACAAGTGAGACCTCATCGGTGCCATACCAGCACCACCACCAATATAGAGCATTTCAGCATCGCTATCATTTATAAAAAATTCTCCATATGGTCCTGAAATAGTTACTTTATCTCCTTCTTTTAAGCCAAAAATATATGATGAAGCAACACCTGGATTAACATCCATCCATTTATTGTTCACCCTATCCCAAGGTGGCGCTGCAACTCTAACATTTAACATGATTTTTCGTCCTTCATCTGGGTATGAAGCCATTGAATAGGCTCTTACTACCTCATCATCATTTTTCATAACTAGATTTCTTATGGCAAAGTTACCTTCACTCCAATCCTTTTCAAATTTTTCAGGTTCACCTGGATGATCAGTTGGATGTGCTGTAATATCCATTTCTGAAAACTTAACTTCTCCTTCTGGAATTTTAATCTGAATATACCCACCTGCTTTATAATCCATATCTTCAGGAATTTCAACAATAAATTCTTTGATATATGTTGCGACATTATAATTAGAAACTACCGTCGCTTCCCATTCCTTAACTCCAAAAACTTCTTCAGGAATTTCAATTTCCATATCTTCTTTTACTTTTACTTGGCATCCTAATCTAAAATTTTCAGAAATTTGTTTTCGTGAAAAATGTGGCTTTTCAGTTGGTAATATACTTCCACCACCTTTATGTACTTGACAAGTACACTGTACGCATGTTCCTCCACCTCCACATGCTGATGGTAAAAAAATACCAGCATCACTAAGTGTTGTTAAGACTGTATTTCCTCCTTCAACCTCTAATTCTTTTTCTCCATTAATTATAAGTTTAATCTTACCAGCTGGAGATAATTTAGATTTTGTAAATAATAAAATACTTACTAATGCTATAATTACTGTTAAAAAAACTACAATACTACTTATAATCGTTGATGTACTTAATAATATCATTTTAANATTTAATTTATAATTTAATACCCATAAAGCTCATNAAAGCAATACCCATTAAACCAGTTATGATGTATGTNATNCCTAAACCTCTTAATGCTGGTGGAACGTGAGAGTATCTAATTTTTTCTCNAATGGCAGCAAGACCAACNATTGCTAAGAAAAAACCAAAACCTGAACCTAAACCAAATACAGTTGCTTCAGTAATATTAGTATATGCTCTCTCTTGCATNAANAAAGAAGATCCTAAAATNGCGCAATTAACAGCAATTAGTGGTAAAAATAAACCTAATGATCCATAAAGAGCAGGAGATACTTTTTCAATAATCATTTCAACCAATTGNACCATTGAAGCAATAACTGCAATAAACATTATAAANGATAAAAAAGATAANTCTACATCTTTAAAACTTTCATCAAGCCAAACTAAAGCACCCTCTTGAAGAACATAATTTTCAAGTAAATAATTTATTGGCACTGTCATNGCTAAAACAAAAATTACGGCTCCACCCATACCAACAGATGTTTCTACTGTTTTAGANATTGCCAAATANGAACACATTCCTAAAAAATANGCAAAAACCATATTTTCAATAAAAACNGCTTTTATAAATATATTTATTAATTCTTCCATAAAATTTAATTAGACTCTATTAATTTTNTATTNCTAGCTCTTTGGATCCAAATTAAAATACCCACTGTTATTAATGCCATTGGAGGTAAAATCATCATCCCATTATTTTCATANCCTANTTCATATANACCAAGNTTTTCTANAACNGGNTATCCATATAANGTTCCTGAACCTAATAACTCTCTAAAGAANGCAACTATAATTAATATAATTCCATATCCAAAAGAATTACCCAATCCATCTAAAAAAGCTTTTCCGGGNGTGTTTCCAAGTGCAAATGCTTCTAATCTACCCATTATTATACAGTTAGTNATTATNAAACCAACAAAAACNGATAGTTCTTTNCTAACNTCATANACAAAAGCTTTNAGTACTTGATCAACTAATATTACNAAAGAAGCAATAACNACAAGCTGGACAATAATTCTAATTCTTGAAGGTATTAAATTACGCATTATAGATACCAATACATTAGCAGTTGATAATACAAACAAAACAGATACCGCCATAACAACNGCAGGTTTNAGTTGAACNGTTATTGCAAGTGCTGAACAGATACCAAGNACTTGTACNGTGATTGGATTATTATCATCNAGTGGNTCAGTTAATAATTTTTTATTTTTCTTGGANAATAGNGTGTCTTTACTCATAAGTTAAATTAATATCATTAATAGCTANTGTGTCAATATTTAAAACCGAATCATTNNTTCTTAAATCAGATTTTAGATTTTCAAAATATGGCAAATACATATTTAATCTTTCTGAAAGCATATCNGTAACTCCATCGGAAGTTATAGTTCCACCTGAAATNCCNTCAACAGCATATTTATCNTCTTTNTCNGCTCCACCTTTTTTTACTACAATAGATTTGAAGTTACCATCAATATCAAAAATATNTTTTCCNTNAAANGGATCTTGAAAAAAATCTTGATTTATTTCAGCNCCAAGTCCAGGTGTCTCAGCTTTATGATCGAAGACTGCNCCAAAAACAGTNTTGAGATCATTTTCTAGNGCAATNAACCCCCATATAGGACCCCAAAGACCCTTTCCTCTNAGAGGAATAATATATTTTTTTTCATTATCNAATTCACTAATAAACAAAGGTAATAATTGTTCAGATTTTTCTTTTTTAAGTTCAACAGATAAATCTANATCAAAAGCAGAACCCTNTACAATATTACCAGCACTATTTAGAANCAATTCATCTTTNATATACTTGGGATAAATAATATTTGCTGAATCTCTGAGAATATTNACTCCTACAGAGCTTAAAATATTTTGTTTTTTTTCNAANACTATATTTACATCCTGAAANGGTTTTAACTTNATAGCCGCGGTAGATANTAAAGCAGCTACTACGATAACCATTAAAATTGCAAATAAAAANGTGTATGAGTTTTTGTTTACATCCATAACTATACTGTTATTCTTTTTAAACGTNTTTTAATATTATTTTGAATNACATANTGATCNATTAGTGGAGCAAAAACATTCATTAGCAANACAGCTAACATCATTCCTTCAGGATAAGCTGGATTAAAAATTCTAATTAGTATTGCAAANACTCCAATTAAAAAACCATATATATATTTTCCTNTATTTGTCTGTGTAGCTGTTACAGGATCACTTGCCATAAAAACGGCACCAAAAGCAAANCCACCAATTATTAAATGAATATGAGCAGGAGTCTCCATCAATGCATTAAATCCNAGCAAGTTAAAAATGTAAGCCATAAAATAACCNCCAANGAAAGTTGATAAAATTATTCTCCAGCTACCAATTCCAGTAGCAATTAATATAGCTGCACCTAGCAAAATAGCAATCATNGANGTTTCNCCAATTGATCCAGGNATAAAACCTAAAAANGCATCTTTAGATGTCCATACTAAATTCTCCCACTTTGTTGTATTNGCTGCTAAATCTCCTAGAATAGTNGCTCCAGAGTATCCATCAGTAGTAGCGCCATGTACCCAAACTTTNTCTCCTGACATATGNGANGGATATGCAAAAAATAAGAAAGCTCTCGCGGTTAAGGCAGGATTTAAAATATTCATTCCAGTACCACCAAAAACCTCTTTNCCAATAACAACAGCAAAAACAACTGANACAGCTAACATCCATAAAGGAACATCNACNGGCATTATTANCGGAATTAACATTCCTGAAACTAAGTAACCTTCATTNACAGAATGACCTCTATAAATCGCAAATGCAAACTCTACTGTTAATCCAACACCATAAGAAACNACTAAAAGTGGTAAAAATTTCCANAANCCAAAAATAAGNTTTTGCATAAAAGTTGNATCTTGCATTANTGCNGCATGATATTGATANCCTAAATTCCACATCCCAAAAAGAATGGTTGGAATNAGTGCAAGTACGACTGTTCCCATTGTTCNCTTCANATCAATAGAATCTCTAATATGAGAACCTNNATGNGTTGTNTGATCTGGNACAAATAAAAAAGTTTCAAATGCATCATACGCTGGNTAAAAGTTTTCTAACTTACCTCCACTTTCNAANTGAGGTTTNACTTTANTTAATATATTTTTAAAAAAATTCATCTTAACTATTTTCTTTAATTAANAGNTCTAAACCATNNCTAATAATTTGTTGAACATTNATTTTGGACGTNCAAACAAATTCACACAAAGCAAAATCCTCNGGAGCTACTTCATANATACCTAATTGTTCCATTAACTCAATATCCTCTACCATAATNGATTTNATCAAATGAGNAGGATAAATATCCATTGGNAAAACTTTTTCATACTCACCNGTCATAACATATGCACGNTCTTCTCCNTGCATATTNGCATCTANAGTATATTTTTTGNTAGGACTTAACCAAGAAAAAAATGTTCTTGATGTAGAAAATTTATTNAANCCAGGTAACATCCATCCCAAAAACTCTTGCTTATTTCCTTCCTCAATAACTAAAANTGAAGTATGATAGAAACCTAAACTACCATTTTNATCTATTTTATCTCCAGAAAAAATATCTCCAGAAATNAATCTATTNTCTCCATCTTTNANATTNTCTNATACTAAATTNGAAANGTTAGCNCCAGNAATACATCTGTAATATCTTGGTTTNTTTACTTGTGGTCCAGCTAANGCAANAATTCTNGANACNTCATATGTACCTTGNTCNAACANTCTAGCAATAATTATAACATCTTGTGGATCAAGATACCAAACAACATCATTTTTGTTAATCGGATCAATATGATGAATTTGNACACCAACATTTCCTGNAGGATGNGGACCGCTAAACNTATTAATTTGNACTCCNTTNGCAGANGTAAAAACTGTTGAAGCATTTATACTTCCATCAATATTNAAATGTGTTTTCCCGTTGGTTAATTTTCTTATNTAATTAATTCCTTTTTGAAATAGTTCTTCCATNCCGTATAGTGCNAAATCATTATCAATAGACANTGGGNTNGAATTAAATGCNGAAATAAAAATCGCTTTCGGCATATCTTTNGGATTNGCAATAANATCATATGGTCTTTGTCTAANAAANGGCCANACGCCAGNTTCAAGCATTNTTTCAATTATTTGATCTCTGNTAANCTGATCNGAATNACCAACTTNAAACGATTTATATTTTATATCNTTNTCNGCTTTAATTACGACTTTTAAAATTCTCCGTTTTTGACCTCTNACAATTTCTTTAACNCTTCCACTNACNGGAGCTGAAAATTTTATTTTNTCATTATATTTATCATAAAAAANNGTGTCTCCTGCTTTNACTTTATCATTTTCCNTTACCACAAGTTTTGGTGTTAGNNAATGGAAATCNGTTGGTTTTANAACATACTCNTNCGAANCTTGTAAAGNNGCATAAACTTTATCNGGTGATCCCTTTANGTTGANTTTTAANCCTCTTTTTAAACTTATATTTAGTGACATTATAAATTNGATTTTTCAAANACAAAATTATAAATTTGCAATGATAAATTATATTTAAAATNACAAGATTTTTACTTAAAATGCTATTTAGAATGATTCTAATTAAACAAAATATATTTACTAAAACTCTTCTGTTGTTATTAATCATTACATGCATAAACAACCATTTATTATCCAACAACATTAGTGAGCAAAATAATGACTATATTATTAACAAAAAATATACTTATATAGATAAAATATTTAAAAAAAATATTAAGACAGTTTTGTGTTTTCAAAAAGATCAAAATTTATCAATTCCTTTAATAAATCTGAAAACGGATGAAAAAATAAGCTTAATTTTTGATGATCATAGTGATAATGTTAACACTTATTTTTATAGAATTATTCACTGTAACTCAAACTGGTTAAAAAGTGACTTGACGGAATCAGAATATATAGATGGATTTTTTAAAAATGAAATATATGACTATGAGCTGTCTTTCAATACTATTAAAAAATACATTAATTACAATTTAGAATTACCTAATGAAAATATTGATTTTTTAAAATCTGGAAATTATATTATTGAAGTTATTAATCATTTAGATTCTATAGTTTTTCATAAACGATTTATGATTTTAGAAAATAAAGTATCAATTTCTGCAAATGTGAAACAAGGTACTTTAAATAAAAACAAAAAAATTAAACATGAAATTGATTTTAACATAAATCATGAAAAATTTTATATTTCAGACCCTTACACTGATATAAAAGTAGTTATTAAGCAAAACAATAATGAAGAAAATAAAATTAATGATCTTACTCCGATATTTGTAAAAAATAATGTTTTAATATACGATTATGATGATGAGAATAATTTTTTTGCGATTAATGAATTTAGATATTTTGATATTAAAAGCTTAAGATATTTTTCAGAAAGAATTAAAAACATTGAGCATGACTCAATAGATGATATAAATAAGGTTATTCTTTTCAAGGACAAAAGTAGATCTTTTGATTTATATTCAATATATCCTGATATTAATGGTAAGTTTATTATCGAATCACAAGAGGCACGTAATTCTATGACTGAAGCTGATTATGCAAAAATAAATTTTAAATTAATTTCTGAAAAAATA
>NZWA01000048.1 GCA_002697505.1 Flavobacteriales bacterium
CAAGTGGGCAAACAATTACAGTAGGTTTACCAAATGACGTGACAATCGGAAACGATTTAACAGTCACAAATGACTTAACAGTTTCAGGTGTCTTAAACTCAGATGACATCACTGCATCTACAATGACTGCAAGTGGTAATGTTGTTGTATCAGGAAACTTAACAGTTAACGGAACGACTACAACTGTAAACTCAACAACTACATCAGTAGCTGACCCAGTTTTTGAAATTGGTGATGATAGTTCAGACGACAACCTAGACAGAGGTATCAAATTTAAGTATAACTCAGGTGGTGCTAAGATTGGTTTCTTTGGTATGGACGATTCAGATGCTAAATTTAAGTTTATTGCAGATGCAACAGACACAAGTTCAGTATTCTCAGGTTCATTAGGTAACGTTGCATTTGGTGGAGTTGAAGCAACTTCAATTACTTCAACAGGTGGAATCACAGCAACTACAGGTACATTCTCAGGTGCAATATCAGGCACTAGTTTAGCATTATCAAGTTCAATCACATCATATGATGGCTCTGCACCAACTAATGGTCAGATTCTAATGGGACATACTTCAAATGGAGATATGCAATTAGGAACAATCACTGCAGGTGAAGGTATTGACGTAACTAATGGTGCTGGTAGTATAACAATTGCTGGTGAAGACGCAACAACTTCAAATAAAGGTATCGCATCATTCTCAAGTGATAATTTTACTGTATCAAGTGGTGCTGTAACTATTACCGCAATAGACGGTGGGACATTTTAATTATTAGAATAGGGTAATACATGGCAACAGTCATAACGTTCAAGAAGTCATCGACTCAGAACGCTGTTCCAACTACCTCAGATATCACTCTAGGTGAGTTGGCGGTAAATACCTATCACGGTAGGTTTTACACTGAGAAGAATGACGGTTCAGCTGCCATTGTAGAAGTAGGGTCTAATCCTGCATCATTCACTATTAATGACGCAATCACATTCCCCACTTCTGACGGCACATCTGACCAAGTAATAGTCACCGATGGTTCGGGGACTTTGTCGTGGGCAGACCAAAGCGGTGGTGGAAGTTATGGAACTGGAAATACTTTTACCTTTACTCTATCGGGAACTACAACTACCATATCAGGAAATGACGATGATGGGCAAGCATTGTCATATGAAATTGGTAAAGAAGCAGTATATCTAAATGGTGTATTACTACAAGACGGTGGTGTTGACTACGCAACAACAAGTTCCTCAGTTATCACTCTTCAAGCAAATGGAGAAAGTGGTGACGTAGTATGTATTAAAACACCTAAGAATCCAGTCGCATTAGAAACTTCTAGTTCAGCACTGACAACTACTAACGCAGACCAAACTATTTTATCGGTTGCGTCTGCTGGTGCGAAAGCAACTAAGGTATCATTAACTGCAGTTCATTCAACAGGTTCACATTCATGTGAAATAGTAATGGGTAATGACGGTAGTAACGCATTCTTTTCACAATTTGGTGACGTAACAACTACAGGTGCATTCTTATATACTGTTAGCACAACTATGTCTAGTGGTAACCAACTATTAAGAGTTACTCCTGCAAATACAAATACCACTTTCTTTTTAACATACTCAAGACTTCCTGCTACCAAAGACGGTGAACTAACAACAACTACAACTTCTGAACAGACTCTTGATTCACAATCAACTGCATACGAAGGATTGAAATATTCATTACTTGCAGTTCATTCAAGTGGAACACATGCGTGTGAGGTTGTAGTAGGTACAGACGGAAGTAATGCATTCTATTCTCAATATGGTGATGTTATAACTGCAAGTTCTTTATTCTCTCTAAATACATCAGTTAGTTCAGGAAATACTAATCTATTGGTAACTCCTGCTAACACTAATACCACGTTCTATTGGGACGTAACTAAGAGAGGAGAGTAATGCCTAGGTCATTAGCATTTAAACTTGCAGAAATTTCTAGACACATCTATTATGATAGTGCTAATGACGATATTGTTGTAAGTAAAGAATTAGTTTCTTCAAGAAGAAAATCAGGTTCTACAACTACAACTGCGACAACTCAAGTCGCATTGGATACATTTGCTCACGCAACATATACTACTGCGAGATACATTGTTTCTGTAACTCAAGGTTCAGATTACCATTCTACAGAAATTGTTATTTCTCATGACGGTTCGACTGCAGATATTCTTGAATACGGTATTCTCAAATCGGGTAGTGATTTAGCAACATTTGCAGCTGATATTAGTGGTGCAAACGCAAGATTACTCATAACTCCTGCCTCTACAAGTTCAACAGTCTTTAAATTCGACAGACAATTAGTAGAATCTTAATCCTAAACTCCGTTTAGTTATAAATAACAGTAGACATTTTTAATAATGCTGTGAACTGGGATAGTGAACAGTAAACGGAGGCGAACAGCGTGGCTGCAAAGAATTTTCATGTAAAAAACGGACTGAGTATCGGTACAACCGAAGTTATCAACAGCTCAGGTCTTATACAATCAGCCGCACTAGGAAGTGATTTTAACGAAAAAGTTGACGATAGAGTCAACGCATTAATCGTTGCAGGAACAGGTATTTCTACCTCATATGATGATAGTGCAGGCACATTAACAATCAACGGACAAGTCGGGGATATCACGGGCGTAACTGCTGGAGCAGGTCTATCAGGTGGTGGAACTTCGGGTGACATTTCAGTCGCAGTTTCAGTTGACGATAGTTCAATCGAAATAGATTCAGATTCACTTCAAGTAAAAGCAAGTGGTATCACAAATGCTATGTTAGCAGGTTCTATTGCAAACGATAAACTTGCAGGTTCTATCGCTAATGCAAAACTTGCTAACTCAACAATTACAGTTACAGACGGAAGTAATTCAACCGATACTGCACTTGGAGGCACAATTACTTTTTCTGCAGGAGAAGGTATTGATGTAGCAGAAAGTTCGGGCACAATCACAGTTTCAGCAGAAGATGCAACAGATAGTAATAAAGGTGTTGCAAGTTTTGATGCAACAGACTTTACTGTATCTTCTGGCGATGTGACAGTAAACGCAGAAAGAATTCAAGATATCGTTGGTGCAATGGTAACAGGAAATACTGAAAGTGGTATTACAGTTACATACGAAGACAGTGACGGTACTTTAGACTTCTCTACTACACTTGGTGGTCTCGCTGGTACTTCTGATAACATTACAGAAGGCTCAACAAACCTATTCTATACAGATGAAAGAGTTGATGACAGAGTTTCAAACTTATTGACTGCTGGTACAGGTATCACATTATCATATGATGATGCAGGTAATGCCTTAACAATTTCAGGTTCTGCTCAATATGGTGATTCAGATGTTCTATCATACTTAAGTGGTGGAACTTATGCTGGTCATATTATACCATCAACTGATGTTACCTATGACTTAGGTTCAAGTTCAAAAAGATGGAGAGATGTATATCTATCAGGTTCAACTGTAGATATAGGTGGAACAAAAATTACAAAAACTAGTGATGGTGATGTAGAAATTTTAGATGGTTCAGATAACAGAAAGAAACTTATTGTTGACGAAATCGAACTTGGTTCTGGCAACGATGTTATGGTTCTATCTAGAGACAGTAATGGTAAATTAAAGAAAACAGCTAAAAACAGAAGTAATAACACTACTTCAACTGGTGCAGAGGATTTATCTGGCAATGATACAGATGATTTATCAGAAGGCTCAACAAACTTGTATTATACTGATACAAGAGCGAGAGCTGCTATCTCAGGTGGAACTGGTGTAACTGTATCTAGTGGTGAGATTGCTATTGGACAGGCAGTTGCAACAAGTTCAAATGTTACATTTGCAGATGTAGCTGCAACAGGTAATGTAACTATTACAGGTAACCTAGATGTAAATGGAACAACTACAACTTTAGATACTACAAACTCAACAATAGCAGATAGATTGATTGAGTTAGGAACAGGAACAACAGGAACCCCAGCAAATGATATGGGTATTGTTCTCGAAAGAGGAGACTCAGACAACGCATTTATTGGTTGGGACGAAAGTGCAGACAAGTTCTTAATGGGAACAGGTTCATTTACAGGTGCAAGTACAGGTAATTTAACAGTTACTACAGGAACACTTGTAGCAAACTTAGAAGGAAATGTAACAGGTGCGGTAACAGGTAATGCAAGTACAGCAACAGCACTTGCAACCGCAAGAAATATCGGTGGTGTTTCATTTGACGGTACTGCAAACATAAACTTGCCAGGCGTAAACACTGCAGGTAACCAAGACACTACAGGAAATGCCGCTACAGCAACTGCATTAGAAACTGCGAGAACTATACATGGTGTATCGTTTGACGGTTCAGCTAATATTGACTTAACCGAAGTTGTACAAGATACAGTTGGAGCTATGTTCTCAAGTAATACTGAAACAGGTATTACAGCTACATACGAAGACGGAGACGGTACAATTGATTTAGTAGTTGGAACACTTAACCAAGATACAACTGGTAATGCCGCTACAGCGACTGTATTAGAAACTGCAAGAACAATCAACGGAGTATCTTTTAACGGAAGTGCAAACATAACAACCTTGACTGCAGGAACAGGTGTTTCTGTATCAGGAACCGAAGTTGCAATCGGACAAGCAGTTGCTACAAATAGTAATGTAACATTTAATCAGATACATACCGACTACGCAAACAATAGTGGTCAAGTTGTGAGGAACATATACCAAAATACTTCTGCACCTACGAGTTCAGACGGACAGGTTGGTGACTTATGGATTTTATACTCTTAATAGTTAGGGTAACGGGATAATATAATATGGCGTCAGGTTCGCAAAAGGTTAAAACACCTACAGGTTGGAACGCAACCCAAGGAGCATGGGTAAAAACTCCTGATGGGTGGCGTGCTGTCGAACAAATTTATATAAAGACTCCTGATGGGTGGAATAACGCCAGTGGTCAGGCAGATACACAACAACCTGCAACAAGACCTGCAACTGGTAGACTTCAAGCACAAAGGCCTGCAACTGGTCAATTACAGGCACAAAGACCTGCAATTGGTCAATTACAGGCACAAAGACCTGCTATAGGACAACAACCAAACACTTATCAAGCGCAAGGAAGATATCCATATCCTGCGAACTCACAGAGTCCGTTTAGTTATCAAGCAAGATATCCATTTACGTATCCTGCAAATAGTCAAACGTCATTTAATTATCAGGCAAGGTATCCATTTACATACCCTGCTAACGGTCAACAAGCTTTTAACTATCAAGCAAGGTATCCGTTTATACAAAGCTATAATGCCCCGTTTACCTATCAAGCGAGGTATCCGTTCATACAACCGTTTACTTATCAGGTGCCCTTCACATATCAAGCGAGATATCCGTTTATTGGTAGAACGCCAGGCGGACAGATTCCTTTTATCGTTTTCAAAGGTGGGCCACCAGCAAGATTTAGTAACCAAGTTACTACCAACGTGCGTGGTAGATATCCTGCTAACGCAACATATCCTGCTAACGCAAATACAAATGCACGTGGTAGATATCCTGCTAACGCAACGTATCCTGCTAATAGAAATGCTAGAGGAAGATATCCTGCGATTGGAAGAAGCCCATTTACTTATCAGAATAACGCAAGAGGAAGATATCCTGCTATAGGACAACAGCCAGGCACATATCAGAATAACGCAAGAGGAAGATATCCTGCTATAGGACAACAGCCAGGCACATATCAGGCACAGGGAAGATATCCGTATCCTGCTAACGCACAGACACCATATCCGTTCCAGCAGAACTATCAAAATCCGTATCCATACCAACAGAACTATCAGAACCCGTATCCGTTCCAGCAGAACTATCAGAACCCGTATCCGTTCCAGCAGAACTATCAGAATCCAGTGCAACGTTGGGATGGTGTGTTACAACAACAGTGGCCTGCAACACCTATTTCGTAACACACTAAATATACTCACATAAGTGAGATTTTTATTATGACAGAAATTGACCATTTAATTGATTTTATTCCATACCGTTTAGACTGGACGCAAGAAAACGCCCGTGGCCAAATCTTTTACAAAAGTGGACACCACATAGGTAACATTCCTGTAAATGAAGACGGTTCAATCGACACAGAGTCAGATGCGTATCAAGTTGTAAAGTATCTTGTAGAAAATGTATATGTTCCTAATGTAAAATTAGTGACGTGGGGTGATATCAAAAAAGGCGACTTCATACCTTTAGAAAATTTTGGATTAGATTATCAAGCGTCTAGTTATTTAAAACAGATTCCTAATTTTTATACTTTCGGTGCTAGTATGAAAAGAGTAAACACTGCGACAGAAGAAGTTATTGGTGGGAATGAACACGAAAGAGACGATATTGGTTCAAGTTTTTATCATGGAAGTAAAGGTCATTGGTTACTACACGACATTCAAAAAAATGGTTTGAACCAACCAATAACTATTGTATTACAAAGAAGTGATAGAAGAGATAAAGTGGTATACAGTCCACACATACACCCAGGCTCAGTACGACAAGGTGTATTCGGTATGACAGATAATGAAGATATGACTTGTATTGTTTGGGACGCATACAATGCTTTTGATTGGATAGAACCTTTAAGTATTGATGATTGGTTGAAATGTTTTACTACACCACAGTTTGATAATATGAGACCAACACAATTACATGTATCCTATAATTATACTTCAATTGAAGTACAGTGTTCAGGCGAATGGAATAATGGGAAATCAGAACCTGATAGGCAGTGGAGAGAAAAGGTAAGAGATTTTTCTAAAAAGGTATCAGAAAAATTTAACGGGAAACCTTTGAACATATATCTTGGATATGATTCACGCCATGAAGATATAGCAGATGTGCAAATACAATCAATTAGAGAGGCATGTCAAAGACATGTAAGAGAGGAAAATTGTAGATTTGAACCTGAGATAAAACTACTTGACGTATCAAAGATTCCCGAATATACTAGGGAATACGCAAATCAATCGACAGAATTTACTTACAGCAGATTCCTAATTCCATACTTAGAAAATTATGAAGGGTTTAGTATATTCATAGACAATGATTTTGTATGGCAAAAACCCTTTTGGGAAATGTTTTATTTTCTACACCCCGACAATGCAGTAGCATGTGTTCAATATGAATACGAACTAGAAAAAATGTCTACGACTAAAATGGGTGGTGAAAAGAATGTTATGTATCCTAAAAAGTTATGGTCTAGTTTTATGGTGTTTAATAATGCTCATGAAGACTGTAAAAAATTAACACCCGAAGTTGTGAATACTGCGAGTGGTCAATACTTACACCAGTTTGAATGGACTGATAAGATTGATAGAATCCCTGACAAATATGTCTTTACAGAAGGCATGTCAGACGAAAATAAACGATACCATGCGGTGCATTATACAAGAGGTGGCCCATGGATAAAAGATATGGACTGTAGTGACATATCACAATTAGACTTATATAGAAAGTATAAAAATATGCTCAATAAATAAAGTAGAGGTAATATATTATGAATCAATTAATCTATACAGAAGACAACAATCTTCACATTACTAAACCAAACGGTTTGAGATACGAATATAAAAATGTCGAGAAACCAAATTTAGGTTTTGAATTTGACGTTGTTGTATACGACATGCAAGAAGGTGAATATAAAATTGTTAATTATAACGATGACCTTCCTTTTAATGAACAAGAAAAATCTGCACTTGAAAATAGTGAAAGAGACGCTATTGAAGATTTTATCAACCAATCAGAACCACCAAATGGCATGTGTTTGAATAATCAATTTATGTCAGATATCGAAAATGTTACAAGAGACCGTATTAACGAATGTGCAAATCATTATAGATTTGAACATTTGAATGAATGTGTTTATGCTGGACGTGAAGGTTCTAATCACCCATTCAGGTCAGAAGCAAGAAGAGTTTTAGAGTTCGCAGATGCAATTTGGACAGTGTGTTTTCAAACTCAAGATGAAATAAATGCAACAAGAGAAGACCATTTAAAACCTTTTGAAGAATATGTACATGTCTTGCCTGACAATGCGACACCTGATTCTATAAGTTAATGAACGTTGTTTTCCATGACAAACCTTTCAAACTAACGAAAGAAAATTATCCTCTAGGGGATACTTTTCATGTTATTGATAATTATCTTTCAAAAGAGTTACATCACCATTGGGATAAAACGTTAGTTAGAAGCAATCTTTGGTCTAAAACTAATCAGGTTTCTTCTGATAGTAAAACAGGATTACCGCACCATTCGTTTTGGGGTGGTACATTTTTTAGAGATAGTTTAGATGAACTAGAATGGTGTCAAGGAAATCAAATAAACAAATCGGATACTTATTTTGCTAGATATTTTAATACTAGGGTAATGAATGACTTTGGTTTTCGTTGGGTTACTTTTGATTACATGGGTTTAAATTCACAGACTCAAGGATTAGACGGTACATGCCATAATGATTGTGCGCCTGATTGTGACTGGAATCTATCTTTTTTGTATTATCTAAATCAATTTTGGAATCCTAAATGGGGTGGTGATTTGAGAGTATACAATGAGAATATTGGTAGCGGTGTCGCAGAAGATATGGACAAACATGAAATAGGGAGAATAGAATTTAAACCAAATAGATTATTACTATTTGACGGAAGAATACCTCACGGTGCGGAAGCACCAAAACCTTCTGCAAGATATGTAGATAGACGTTCAGTTGTATTGCGTGGTTCAGAAATAAGATTATTACCAAAAGAAGAAGAAAGAAAAGAGGTTGCACCAAGACAACTAAGATATCAAAGATATGCCAACAATAGAATTTAAAACATATAATAATACCGCATTTGAATTAATGCGTCCTATACCTGCAAGTAAAATGCAACCTGATTGGTGGAAAAAATCAAAGGTTCATGTGGTGGATAATGGACAGATAACCATATCGTTAAGAGCGTGTCCTGCTATGCACGACTGGTTATCTACAGGTTATTATATTGCAACGAATAGAGATATACATTGTATATACCATGAAGATGATACAGGTGGTGGGACATGGGTTACGTATGCACCGCCTGACGGTGAAAATTTTGAAACTGCTTATGCTTCACCAACACATAGTAAACACCAATTAATGGGCGATAATTTTACATTCTTAAAAGGAGACGGTTCAGTTGAAGCTCCTTATGACGCATTTAAATTTAAAGTATCATGGTCTATATCAACACCGCCTGGCTATTCTTGTTTATATCTTGACCCATTTTTACACCAAAACAAATATTTTAGAACATGGCAAGGAACAATGGATACTGATATGTTTAATACCTTAACAGATAATACACAGGTTATTATGTATCCGTTATGTGACAAATCTTTTATTATACCTAAAGGAACACCAGTTTTACAGATAGTTCCATATAGAAGAGAACAGTGGACTGCGTCTTATATTAACTTGGACGGGAGTGCCTATATAGATGAATCTTCACATATCACCAGTTCTTATAACAGACCGCCAATTTCGGAATTATGTCGAGTGGAAGGTGACGCTGAAACACCTGATAATCAAATCCCTGGCGGATTTTATAGAAAGTATATGTGGACAACTAAAGCAAAAAACTTTAAGGACGCACCCCCCGATGAATGCCCCTTTGACCCAAAAACAGGAGAAATGAAAAAGTGAAATACGAAGGATATACAGAGTTCGAGAACAACAGACACGCAGGTCTTAGAAACGAAGACTGGAAATTTGAAGGATATGATTTATCTAAGTCAATTGAAAGCATAGATGAAGTCCCTGCTTTTTATGTTTGGAATTCTTTAAACTGGACAGACGAAGATACATATTGTGGGTGGAAAGTTTTGCCAGGCGAACAAGGTCATAATACATTATCAACTGTATGGGAAACACGTTGGTGGCATTCAGTCACCCCAAAACCCCATAAGTATGTTGGTGGCCCATTTAGAGCCTCTATTGCGGATTACACTTTGGGATTGTATAGTTTATTTTATACACAAAAGTTTTGTCCGATTACAGATTTAAGAGTCACATATGATAAATCAATTAGAGTGGGTGACCCAATAGAATGTTTAGTAACAAATACTATAATTGAAAATGATATTTTGAAACAAGAGTGTATTCAAAGAGTTTATGGTAGCGATGTAATTGTTGGTCGTGGTTGGTCAAGTCATTATATGAAGTTGAAAAAAGTGCCTTTGAAAAAAGGAGTTAGTGGAATAACTAACTATAAACATAAACAACAAGACATGACTGAATTAAACGGTGACGGTAATCGTGACCGAGGGAGATACGGAGAAGATGTCAGTTAGATTATTATTTCCAACCTACTTTTTTAGTAGAAATATGTTAAACCCAAATCTTGACGAGGGTCAAGGGTATGATTTGGAGTATAACAATATGTTGATAGAAGAAGTTAAAGCAATGCGTAAACGTGACCCTGTAGGTAGATTCGTATCTAATTCGCCTAATCCTGAACAGAAACATATTTCGGGTTGGCAATCTAAAGACGGTTGTGAAAGTAGTCCTATTTTTCAAAAATGTATGAATCGGATTAGTAGATTTTTCAAAGACGAAGTTTTACCTTTTCATGGTATTCATAATTCTCATGGTATCTCAATGCAAGCAGGTAACTCATGGGCAAACATAAATGAAAAAGGTTCTTGGAACAGACCTCATATGCACAATGGTTGTTGGTATTCAGGAGTTCTATATCTACAAGCAGACGGTGACGAAGGTAATTTTGAAGCAATAGATAAAGACGCTAAAGTAGTTCATAACTTTCCGCACCACCAAAGAGTCAGGACTAATTATGCAGTTAGTCCTAGAACGGGAGACTGTCATTTATTTCCTAGTGGTCTAATGCATATGGTTGAACCTAACTATACTGATAAAGAAAGATACAGTATATCTTTTAACATGGAAATGAACGATATGTTGGGTGGTGAAGGTGGCGGAAACTTTGGTCACGACTTTTCTTCTGACGAATATAATGCTGACGAATTTTCATTTGAATTAGATGAAAGGGGTAATCCGATACGTTAATTTCATAAATAAACGTATGGAAGAAAACCTTATATCCTTTGACGCTCACTTACTATGGAACATAGTTCTAACTTTTGTTCTAGCACCATTAGGATTCTTAATCCGTAACCTACTATCAGAACAAAAAAGACTAGATATTCTTGTCAATAAGACACGTGAAGAAGTTGCTAAAGACTACGTAACACGTGAACAATTATCCAAAGAATTAGAAAGATTAATGGATACTTTGGATAGAATTGACAGTAAAATAGATAGACTTCAACAAAAGACTTACTTCCAAGAATAATTGTTATAAATAGTAGTAATAAGGGAATTTACTACTATGGCAGAACCGAACTCAAAAGCAACATTCAAACAATATATCAAGAGAGCTCTTGGTGCGCCAGTTATTGAAATCAATATTGATGAAGACCAACTGGATGACAGAGTAGATGAAGCGCTTCAATACTTTCGTGAATATCACTATGACGGTAGTATCAAGACTTATCTAAAACACCAAATAAGTGCTGACGATATCACTGGACTGAAATCAGACGAAACATTTACAGAAAACGCAGCTGGTACTCACGCAAAAACAGACCAACAATACAAACAACAACAAAACTATATTGTTTTACCTGAGTTTATATTATCTGTTTTAAACATATTTCCATTTGCAGACAAACACAATCTTAATATGTTTGATATCAGATATCAATTAAGACTTAACGACATATACGATTTAACAAACACTAGTATTCTATACTATGAAATGGTTCAACAACATATCAGTATGTTAGACCAAATCCTAGTAGGTCAAACACCTATCAGATACAACACTCATATGAATAGATTGTATCTTGATATGGACGCTGACCAAATCAACGCTGGTGAGTACATTATCATTGAATGTTATAGAAAGATAGACCCAAATGATTTTACAGACATATACAATGACATGTGGTTAAAAAGATATGCAACTGCTTTAGTTAAGTATCAATGGGGACAGAACTTATCTAAGTTTGGTGGTATCGCACTGCCAGGCGGAGTGGTACTTGAACCTGATAACATAAAGTCAGAAGCACTAGAAGAAAAAACAAGGTTAGAGGAAGAATCAAGACTGAACTACGAAATGCCTGTGTTAGATATGATGGGGTAATAAATGCCAACTAACGTATTCTTTAACCATGCAGTTTCAAGTGAACAACATCTATACGAAGATTTAGTTGTTGAATCACTTAGAATGTATGGACAAGAAACATTCTACTTACCAAGACAAATAGTCGAAACAGATACTATTCTTGACGAAGATGTGCAGTCAAAATTTGGTGACGCATATTCAGTAGAAATGTATATTGAAAACGCCGAAGGATTTGAGGGCGAAGGTGACCTCATGTCTAAATTTGGTGTAGAGATACGTGACCAAGCAACATTCGTTTTATCAGTAAGAAGTTGGGAAAGGTTTGTTTCAACAGACCAAAACTTGGCGACTTCACTTAGACCTAATGAAGGAGATTTAATTTATCTTCCTTTATCAGGTTCATTATTTGAAATCAAATTTGTAGAACACGAACAACCATTCTATCAAGTAGGTAAACTATTTGTATTTAAATTACAGGCAGAACTATTTGAATACGCAGGTGAAGACTTTGATACTGGTACAGATGCAGACTTTGTTGAAGAACAACAAGCATATAGAGTAGACTTGAGAATGAATGGAAGTGGTGCATATACTATTGGTGAGGACGTAACTTTAAGCGGTAATGTTGTAGGTGAGGTTGTTTCATACAGTGAAGACGTATCACCTAATCAATTGGAAGTAATACATGTAACTACCACATTTAGAGTTGGTGATACTATTGTTGGTGCAACTTCGGGTACTTCAAGAACTATTTCAAGTATAACAGATATACTCACAATGTCTCAAGACGGAAATGCTCAGAACTTAGACTTTGAAGGTAAGGCAGATAACTATCTAGACTTCTCAGAAACAAACCCATTTGGTGAGGTTACATAATGTTTGGAACACGTTTTTATAACGAAACAATCAAAAGAGCAGTTTCGATATTTGGAACTTTGTTCAATAACATTGACATTGCTGATATAAAAACAGACGGAACTGTCTTAAGTATAAAAAAGGTTCCTATAAGTTATGGCCCAAAAGCAAAGTTTCTTGCAAGACTTCAAAACGAAACAAGTCTAAATGACGGAAATAGAACTGCTATCTCATTGCCTAGAATTGCATTTGAACTTACAGGTTTTGAATACGACCAAACTAGACAACAAAACAAATTATTCAGAAATACTAAAACTACTCAAGAGACTGATAAAGTCAATCGTAAGTTTCAGTACGCACCAGCGCCATATAACTTAAACTTTACATTGTCTGTAATGGCAAACAAAATGAATGACGCATTACAGATAGTTGAACAGATATTACCATATTTCCAGCCTGATTATACAGTTACCATGAAGATGATAGACGATATGTCTGATAATAGAGACGTTCCTGTAATTTTAAATTCAGTATCATTTGAAGATACTTATCAGGGCGGTTTTGACGAAAGACGTGTAATCACATATGATTTAGAATTTCAAATGCAATTATACTTCTTTGGCCCAGTTTATCAAGGTAAGATTATTAAAAACGTTATCGAAAGAGATTATATCGGTGACGGTAACGCAGGATTCACAACTTCTGAAATCACTAACGCAGGACTAGTAAAAGAAGTCAAACACTACGAACCTGCATTTGAAAATAGAACCAACACAGCAGTATCAGATTCTTCAACAATTGCATTTGGAACAGCACTAGACGCTGATATAAGTGTAGGGGACGAAGTATTTGGAACAAACTTAACAACTAATCCAACCATAAGTAGTATTGCAAATGACAGACTAAGTGTGGTGGTAAGTGCAAATGTTACTATTGACGCAAATACAAGATTGAAATTTGTTGGTTCAGTAGATACTAATGATACGTTTGTAGTAGCGGAAACTGTTTCATTCTATGACGATGGAACAGATAATACCTACGCAGACAACCTAATAGACGATGCATAATTATGACAAAAAAAGTAGACGAAAAGTTAAACGACTTGCTCGACATTAACACCTCTTTAAAAAAAGAAACCAAAGCGGTTCCTATGATTCGACCTGATAAACAGCAGAACATAGAAACTGACTATAAGTATGCGAGAGAACACCTCTATGACCTCATAGAACGAGGCCAAGACGCAATTGACGGTATCCTAGACCTATCCAAAGAAACAGAGCACCCACGTGCCTACGAGGTCGCAGGACAGTTAATTAAGACTGTAGGTGAGACTGCAGAAAAACTTATAGACCTACAAAGTAAAATGAAAAAACTAGAACAAGACGATGTCAAAATCAGAGACCAACATAATCATTTATACGTAGGGTCAACCAGTGAACTACAAAAGTTCCTAAAGAAAAACAATGGTACAAGCGAAGAATGAAGGTTATCTAGGCAACACGCAGATTAAACGTGTTGGTATAGAAACCAAATATACAGAAGCAGAGTTAGCGGAATACATGAAGTGTTCCAAAGACCCTTGTCATTTTATTGAAAATTATACGCAAATTATTTCTCTTGACGAAGGTATGGTTCCATTTAAACTTCGTGGATATCAAGATAAACTAATTCAACACTACGATAATAATCGATTCAGTGTCGTTCTTGCGAGTAGACAGAGTGGTAAATCAATCACTTCTTGTGCATATCTATTGTGGTTCTTATTATTTCACCCCGAAGTAACTGTTGCTGTACTTGCAAACAAAGGTGCGATTGCGAGAGAAATGATAGCACGTATCGTAACTATGTTAGAGTCTGTTCCATTCTTTTTACAGCCAGGCGTAAAAATTCTAAACAAAGGTAATATTGAGTTTGGTAATGATAGTAAGGTTGTTGCAGCTGCAACTTCCAGTAGTAGTATCCGTGGACTCTCAATCAATATGCTGTATCTTGATGAGTTTGCATTCGTAGACGATGCAGAAACATTCTATACTGCAACATATCCCGTTATTACATCAGGTAAAGATTCAAAGGTTATTATTACTTCCACTGCAAACGGTGTAGGTAATATGTTTCATAAAATATACGAAAGTGCAGTACATGGACAATCAGAATACAAAGACTTCACAATCAACTGGTATGACGTGCCAGGCAGAGACGAAGCATGGAAAGAACAAACAATTGCAAACACCTCAGAAGCACAGTTTGAACAAGAGTACGGAAACTCGTTTTTGGGAACTGGTAACACTCTCATTAACTCGAATACGTTACTTGGGTTGAAAGCATATGACCCTGAATGGTCAAAAGAAGAATTCTATATGTATCAAAAACCTGTAGAAGGTCACCAATATGTTATGTGTTGTGATGTTGCGAAGGGAAGAGGGATTGACTTCTCAACGTTTAGTATCTTTGACGTATCTTCTAAACCATTCAAACAAGTTGCGACATTTAGAAACTCTTTAATATCGCCACTATTGTTTCCTGATTTGATTGCGAAGTACGGTAAAGCATATAATGACGCAACTGTTATCATAGAAAACAACAATGAAGGAAGTATTGTTGCGTCACAATTACATTATGATTTAGAATATCCTAATGTTTTTGTACAAGGACAACTGAAAGCAGAAGATATTGGTGTAACAATGTCTAGAAAAATAAAAAGAATTGGTTGTTCTACCCTAAAAGAACTATTAGAAGAAGATAGATTGCAATTATTGGACAGATGGACTATCACTGAGCTCATGACTTTTGTAAATAAGGGTAGAAGCTTTGAAGCCGATAGAGGTTATCATGATGATATGGTAATGACATGTGTATTATTTTCATGGTTTGTAACCACAGATTACTTCTATCATTTAACAAATTATCAAGTCAAAGAGTTGTTATATTCAGAACAACAGAAACTTATCGAAGAAGATATGTTGCCTGCAGGGATTTTTGGAGACAGAACAGTAGAAGAAGAGTCGTTTGTAGATAATAATGGAGATAGATGGTTTAACGACCCCTTAGAGAATATAAAGTTATAAATAAAACAGTAAACAACTTTTGACATTAACAGGAGAAAAAGTATGGCATTTCAAGTATCACCAGGCGTACAGGTTAAAGAGATTGACCTTACAAATGTTGTGCCTGCAGTATCCAGTACAACTGGTGCTTTCGCAGGAACATTCCAATGGGGCCCTGTTGATGAAGTAGTAACAATTTCAGACCAAAAAGGATTAGTAGAGAACTTTCATGAACCTGCTAACACCAACGGAGCTGCAGAGGACTACTATTCAGCTGAAGGATTTTTAAGATATGGTTCTTCTTTAAGAGTAGTTAGAATTAACTCTACAGGATTGTTTAGTGCGAATTCAGCTGGACATGCAACAACACTATTAAAAAATAGTGACGAATATGTTCAATCTTACCGAAGTGGTGCCTTATCAGGTACAGCTGGAAGGTGGGTAGCCCGTCACGCAGGAGTTCTAGGTAACTCACTAAAAGTATCTGTATGTTCAACTGCAAACGCTTATTTTGAAGATAACGCAGGAACAACTACAGGAAATAACGCAGTTGGAGCTTTAACCATAACAGGTGTTGCAAACGCAACTACTCTATTTAAGGTAAGAGATATTATCACATTTGATAATCATGCTCAAGAATACAGGATTACAGCTGCTTCAGGTACAGAATTAACCATTGAAGCAATCAACCAACCTGCAAACACAGGATTAACTACAGCAGTTGACGGTTCAAGTACAGCAGTCAACATTAACAGATTTTGGGAGTTCCACAATTTCTTTGATAAAGCCCCAGGCACTTCCGCATCTGCAGCCGCTGTCGGTGCAACCAATGACGAATGTCACGTAGTAGTCAGTGACGAAGACGGTGTATGGACTGGAACTCAAAACGAAGTTCTAGAGGTATTCCCATTCGTATCACTTGCAAGTGACGCTAAAGACGCTCAAGGTGCATCAAATTACTACAGAGACGTAATAGAAAGAACATCAGAGTACGTATGGTGGTCAGGACACTCCGTTGGAGATGACGCTTCACCAGTAACAGGTACACACGATACTTCTAGTGAACACAGAACATTAGCACAAGCTGTTACAGACCCATTCGGTGCAATCGATTTACCAGTAAATGATTCACTATCAGGTGGTAGCAATGGTAGAATGCCAACCGCCGCTGAGAAATACGGTGCATGGAACACACACTTTGCTGATTCAGAAACTGTAGATATTTCATTCCTAATCGTAGGTTCTTCAAGAACTGATAACGGTTCAGGAACAGACCAAGAAATTTTAAATGATTGGACAACTTTAACAAATCAAGCGATTCTTCTTTGTGAAAATAGAAAAGATTGTATGGCAATCGTATCACCAAGAAAGAGTGACGTAGTTGGAGTTACTTCCGAATCAACACAATCCGCAAACGTTATCGCTTCCGCTAACACTGCAACAAGTTCTTCTTATTCAGTTATGGACAGTGGTTGGTTATACGTTTACGAAAGATATAACGACAAATACTGTTGGATTCCAGGCAATGGACATACTGCAGGTCTAATGGCAAGAAGTGACTTACTAAGAGACCCATGGTTCTCACCTGCTGGTTTCTCAAGAGGTCAATACTTAGGTGTAACTAAACTTGCATTTAATCCTTCACAATCGTCTAGAGACGACTTATACAGTGCAAGGGTTAACCCAATTGTTACATTCCCAGGCCAAGGAACAGTCCTATTTGGTGACAAAACTATGTTAACCACACCTTCTGCATTCGACAGAATCAATGTAAGAAGATTGTTCATAGTCCTAGAGAAAGCAATCGCAACAGCCGCTAAAGCACAACTCTTTGAATTCAATGACGCATTCACTAGAGCACAATTTAGAGCTGCTGTAGAACCTTTCTTGAGAGACGTTAAGAACAGACGTGGACTTGTAGATTTCTCAGTATTGTGTGACGAAACAAACAACACTGATAGTGTTATCGATAGAAACGAATTTGTATGTTCAATCTTCGTTAAACCTAACAGGTCGATTAACTTTATCACACTTAACTTTGTAGCTGCTAGGTCAGGTGTAGAGTTTAGTGAAATTTACGGTGCAGTCTAAGGGAGAAATAAATGGCAACAATAGATGAATTTAAAGCGCAATTAATCGCTGGTGGCCCTAGAGCTAATAGGTTCAGAGTCTTTATACCTAGAACAGGTAATAAGATTGAGTTCCTATGTCAAGCTGCTCAGATTCCCGCTATGACTGTCGGACAGGTAACAGTTCCATTCAGAGGAATGAACTTAAAACTTGCTGGAGACAGGACTTTTGAAGCATGGACAGTTACTGTAATCAACGATGTTGAATTCAGTGTAAGAAGTGCACTAGAAGCATGGCAATTGGATATCAGTCAGTTAGATTCAGGTATCGGTGCAATTAATAACGATTATTTGTTATCAAGAGCATTCGTTGAACAATTAAACAAAGATGACTCAGTCCTTGCGAGATACGAATTCTTCAATATGTTCCCTCAAAATATCGGTGGAATCGAACTGAATATGGGAACTGCTGACGAAGTTGAAACTTTTGAAGTTTCATTTGACTACTCTCACTGGGAAAGAGTTATTTAATTAAAGTGAAGTACACCCTCATTTTAGGGNNGTATAAATATTAGNATGGAAATNTTTGGGTTTGAAATANCNCGTAANAANGANGANNTNCGAANNATAGAGGTGTCNANGGCACCTNNNTTNGTNCCNCCTGTNGAAGATGACGGTACACCNGTCATTCAACAACANCCAGGCGGNTTCATATCAGGTGGAGCATANGGTTCCTACATTGATATGGAAGGTGGTATNAAGAATGAGANNGGTCTCATTACAAGATACCGTGAAATATCTCTAATCCCTGAGTGTGACTCNGCGATTGAAGATATTGTTAATGAGTGTATNACATCGGATTCTCAAGACAAGATTGTATCACTCGACCTCAGAGANGTNAANCTNTCTGANAGTATCAANANCAAGATACATGACGAGTTTAATCATATTCTTGCCTTAATGAAGTTCAATCAGAACTCTCACGAATTATTCCGAAAATGGTACNTAGATGGAAGGATATACTTCCATAAGGTCGTTGANGGCAAACGTCCGAAAGCAGGTATTGTAGACCTAAGAAACATTGACCCACTTAAAATTAAGAAGGTNAGAAATGTAATCAAAGGTAAATCGGACAAAGCAGGTGTTGACGTAATAAANNAAGTTGAAGAATTTTNTGTCTTCAACGATAAAGGTTTNGATAAATCTTCAGCGAATGACGGAACNNCNGTGAAGATTGCNCCNGAAGCAGTATCATATACTACATCNGGNTTATTAGANTACACAAAGAANGTNGTNATNGGNTATNTNCANAAAGCATTGAAGACTGCAAANCAGTTATCAATGATGGAAGACGCACTNGTTATCTATAGGATATCACGTGCNCCNGANAGAAGGATNTTCTACATTGACGTAGGTAACCTTCCNAANGCAAAAGCAGAACAGTATTTGTCTGAGGTTATGAACAAGTATAGAAANAAACTTGTTTACAACGCAGACACAGGTGAAATCAAAGATGATAGAAAACATATGTCTATGTTGGAAGATTTTTGGTTACCTAGGAGAGAAGGTGGACGTGGGACAGAGATAACAACTTTGCCAGGCGGACAAAATCTCTCGGAGATAGAAGACATTGAATACTTTAAGTCGAAGTTATANAAGAGTTTAAGTATTCCAGCTTCTAGAATGGAANCAGACGCAGGATTCAATTTGGGACGTGCGTCCGAAATCCAAAGAGANGAACTTAAGTTTAATAAGTTCACAAANAGACTTCAAAAGAAGTTTAGTAGNGTATTNNTTGACGTTTTAAGAACNCAATTNATACTNAAAGAAATTGTAAGTNNNGAAGAATTTGACAANNTAGTCAAAGACTTCTGTNCAGTTTGATTATGCTAGNGATAACCACTTCGCAGAGTTGAAAGACGCTGAAATTATGCGTGAGAGACTTGAGACTTTATCAACCGTNGACGAGTATGTTGGTAAGTATTATTCTCAGGAGTTTGTACGTAAGAATATNNTAATGCAAACNGAAGAAGAAATNAAACTTNTNGACAAACAAATGGAANANGANGGTGGAGACGAAGAAGGTGGTGACGATGAATTTGGGGGATTTTAATAAATGACNGAAATAGCAAANAAAATAGTTGACGANATAGAACAAGGTAAGTTGCAAGACGCTAANGATTCTATNTTTGACGGNATTAAAGANAAAGCTGCCCAAGCNGTGGACATGAANAGAGTNGAAGCANNGGTTGATTGGATGAAAAATGAACCTGAANCTACNGTNGAGGAAGAGTAAATGAANTCTTTTGCATCTATATCAAGAGAACTTTATGAGGCAAAATTTAAATTGCCTANAAAACATAAAGAACTTAANGTAGATANNATGAAAACNGGTGGNAANANNTANANCATTACNTATACNAAAATGGGTANAGACATTTANGCATTCGTNAATAATAATGAAACNGGGCCTTANAANGACTTNAAGGACGCAGAAAAATCTGTGAAGGAATTATCCAAACTCTTTAAACAAATGAATTTTGAAGGGGTAACAGAAGAGGAAATTTTCAATGAAATTAATTTCAGAGTATAACGAAGCAANACCATTANTNGAATCNAAAGAAAATGGTAAAAAAGATTACTTTATCGAAGGTGTCTTNATGCAAGCAGACATNAAGAATCGTAACGGAAGANTCTANCCNAAAGAAATCATGGNNAAAGANGTCAANCGTTACNTNAAAGAATTNGTAAACGAACAAAGAGCATTCGGNGAGTTAGGACACCCCGAAGGGCCAACAATCAATTTAGACAAAGTATCCCACATGATTACCGAACTNNACGAAGACGGTANNAANTGGGTNGGTAAAGCAAANATTTTNAGNACNCCNAANGGTGAGATTGTAAAAAATCTTATCNATGACGGTGCAAAACTAGGTGTNTCTTCAAGAGGACTTGGTTCATTAGAACAAAAATCAGACGCACAGTATGTGAAGTCNGACTTTCAACTTGCAACTGCAGGTGATATTGTCGCAGACCCTTCAGCGCCAGATGCCTTNGTAGACGGTATCATGGAAGGTGTTGAGTGGATTATGGACAACGGAATCCTNAAAAGACAAGAAATGGAGTCTATGAGAGANNTTNTAANGAANGAAAANCAGGNTAGACTNGAAGAAACAAAAATNAATNTATGGAAANNGTTCGTTAAGAACTTATAACATATAAATAAAAAAGTAAACTCAAACAGGAGAAAAATATGGCAGAGTTAGATACAAACCAAGATGAGCTATTAGAGGCAGGACAACCTGACGCTAAAGCTGAGAAAGGTGACAAAAACCCGCCTAAGCAAGGTTCAAGTGATNCCGNNAAAATNGAAAGNGGNAAAGCTGAAGTCGTCAAACCCGAAGAAAATCCTGTTGACAAAGCTGTCGATTCTGTAGANAAAGCAGAAGATGGAGTCAAAGAGATTTCCNNNGACCCNCAACAAAAGGGTGAAGGGAAACCTGATAAGGCTGAAAAAATCAAAGAAGGNGAAGGCGCTGACGAAGAAGCAGAAGTTTCTGAAGCAGAAGAAAAAGTTCCTTCNAAGATGGAAACAATCAAAGCTATGGTCAACACAATGAAGGAAATGAATAAAGAAGACCTTCAAGGTATTTTCTCTTCTATTTCAGAAGATGAGGTTGACGAGTCTTTGACTAAGGCAGAAATCGCAAGAAACATNGTCGAACTAGTTAAGAAACTAGATGACGAAAAGGTTCAAGAGATGTACGGCAAGATGAAAGGTGTCGAGGACGANGANGAAGAAGANGAAGACAAGAAGATNAANAAAGAATCTGTTGACGAAGAANCTTCCGAAGAACTCGAATCTAAACTTGTAGAGATTGAAATTGAAGACGACCTAAATGCAATCTCAGAAGCATTAGACTTGTCAGAAGAGAACCNAGAAAAAGCTAAAACAATCTTTAAAGCTGCNGTNNCNNNTAAAGTNGCAGAAGTTGAAAAAGNNTTGAAAGAAGCTTACGAAACAGAATTACAAACCTCAGTAGATAAGGTCAAAGCCGACTTAAGTGAAGCAGTTGACAAATACTTGTCTTACGTTGCTGANGAGTGGACGAAAGAAAACGAATTAGCTATCGAGAGAGGTTTGAAAGCTGAAATGACTGAAAACTTTATTTCAGGATTGAAANNATTGTTCGTAGAACATTANGTTGANGTTCCCGAAGANAAGTATGACGTGATTGANGAGCTTTCTAATCGTCTCGATGAGATGGAAGTTAAACTTGACTCCGAAGTTCAAANAAATATGGACATCGCAGAAGAGTTGNACACTCTCAAGAGAGAAAATGTGGTAAGGGATGCGTCTTCGGACTTAACTGAATCACAAAAAGAGAAACTAGAATCACTTGCAAACGGTGTAGACTTCAAAGACGAAGCTGACTTCCAAGAGAAGATTGGTGAAATCAAAGAAGCATACTTCGGTATTGAAGGTGAATCTATTTCCGAGGATACTGTAGTTGAAGAAGGGACTGGTACGCTTGAAGACGAAGAGTCTGCACCTGTACTTGCTCCTGAAATGAACAGGTATTCTGACGCAATTAGTAAACTAAAACCATTAGGTTAATTTAAAGGGGAAAACAAATGTTTTTATCTGAAAACTTACAGGAAAAGTGGCAACCTATCCTAGAGCATTCTGATTTGCCAAAAATCGAAGACTCTTACAAGAAGGCTGTTACTGCAGTTATCCTAGAAAACCAAGAAAAAGCTCTTAACGAAGATAGAGTTTCTCTTGAAGAAGCTGCACCTTTAAATGCTACTGGCAGTTCTGCTATTTCTAACTGGGATCCAATCCTAATTAGTCTAGTAAGAAGAGCTATGCCTAACTTGGTTGCTTACGACATTTGTGGTGTTCAACCAATGACAGGCCCAACAGGATTAATCTTTGCAATGAAAGCAAGATATAACGATTATCCTACACAAGGAAGAGAAGACAAGACTGAAGCGTTATTTAACGAAGCAGACACTGGTTACTCTTCTGCTGCTCAACCAACAGCAGCTGGCCCACTTGCTGCACAGATAACAGACCCATTTGACACTAGTTCGCCTTCTTATGAAGACACAACTGGTTCAGGTATGTCTACTGCAACTGCAGAAGCATTAGGTGATGTCGAAGCTTCCAACGGATTCGCTCAAATGGCTTTCACAATTGAGAAAGCTACAGTAACTGCTAAATCAAGAGCACTTAAAGCGGAATACACTTTAGAATTGGCACAAGACCTTAAAGCAATTCACGGTCTAGACGCTGAATCTGAACTCGCTAACATTCTTTCATCTGAAATCCTTGCTGAAATCAACAGGGAAGTTGTAAGAAACGTTAATATCCAAGCAAAAACAGGTGCGTCAGCAACTGCTTCTGCTGGAACATTCAACCTTGACGTTGATGCTAACGGACGTTGGTCAGTTGAGAAATTCAAAGGTCTATTATTCCAAATAGAAAGAGAATCAAATGTAATCGCAAAAGAAACAAGAAGAGGTAAAGGTAACTTTATCCTTTGTTCTTCTGACGTTGCATCTGCACTTTCAATGGCTGGTGTATTAGATTATACTCCTGCGCTTAACACTGACATTAACGTTGACGATACTGGTAATACTTTTGCTGGTGTTCTAAACGGTAGAGTTAAAGTTTACATCGACCCATATGCTGGTGTTGATTACTTGACTGTCGGTTACAGAGGGTCTAACCCTTATGACGCTGGACTTTTCTATTGCCCATACGTTCCATTGCAAATGGTTCGTGCGGTTGGTGAGAATACTTTCCAACCTAAGATTGGTTTCAAAACAAGATACGGAATGGTATCTAACCCATTCGTAGGTTCTACACCTGCTAATGGTCTAGCTTCTGCTGGTACAAACCAATACTACAGAAAGTTCGCAGTATCTAACATTCTATAAGAATAGTTACTTCCGAATTAAAAACCCCTCTTTATTGAGGGGTTTTTTTTGTCTAAATATAATACGTTCATCTCGAAAGAGACGGAAGTAAACCTGAAAACCTCTCACCGTTCAGGTGAGGTAAGCAAGTACCCATTCGGGGAACGAGACCGAAAGTTGAAGGAACGCATTTTTTATTTTAATTAATTAGAATAGGAGATGATATGAAAAACTTTTACAGAGGTATCTCATACAATCCTGCTGATATAAAAGAAACTCGTTCTGAGTTTGCTGGTATATACAGAGGAACCAAGCACGATACTGCCAAAGAAAAGTCTAGTAATCCACAGCACGGAGTATACCGTGGTGTTAAATGGGTTGCTTAACTAAATATGAATGATACAATCATTCGTGCAGGACGGTAGTATCCGAAGGGGGAAGATGTTAAGTCTTCCCCTTTCTTTTTGTGTATCTGAAAATTGTCACAAAAATGTGTCGTAATTGTGACAGTTATGTGACTAAATATATGTATATAATAAAATAGTAGAGGAAAATAACTATGATAAAATATACATTATTATCTGCACTGTTTTTAGTTGGTTTAGCAAATGCAAATGAAACAATCAATAAAACCGACATCAATAAAGTAATTGTAATGAAGTCTAACGAAATCTTTTTCGAATTAAAAAACGAAGAATGGTATAAAGGTGACATACTTACACCCGATTGTCTTAGAGGTAAAATATACTTTGACTCAGACAAAACAATTCATGACTCTTATAAATTACAAACTCATAATGG
>NZWA01000049.1 GCA_002697505.1 Flavobacteriales bacterium
TAGTTTCCTTTGTAAAGTCTTTTCCACAAAAAAACCCCAACTAAAGTTGAGGTTAAAANTGTGGGCAATGAGGGACTCGAACCCCCGACTTCCTCCTTGTAAGGGAGGCACTCTGAACCAACTGAGTTAATCGCCCAAANNAGATGCAAATATATATTATTTCTAATTATAAACAATAATTAATTGGANATATNCTAAATTATTTCAGCAACTANAAAAGTNCTNCCACCAATAAATATTAAATCATTTTTTTTAGCATTNTTTTTAGCATCANTTAAAGCTTCTTTCACNCTTTTATATGTTCTTCCNTTAAGGTTTTTAGCTTTTTTTGCTAATAATTTTTCATCTATAGCTCTTTCAATTTTAGCNTTNCAGAAGTAATAAGTCGCTTNAATAGGNAGNATATTTAAAATGTCATCAATTTTTTTATCATTCACCATCCCAAGNACAAAATGTAATTNCTNAAAATTAATTTTGTNAATTTCTTTTAGTANNTTTTTNANNCCGTCATAATTATGTGCGGTATCACAAATAACTTTAGGTTTTGANCTTAATATNTGCCATCTTCCTTTAATNGGATTTTTATTAATAGCTNNATNTATTCCATTATCAATTTGTTGTTTTGAAATTTTCCATCCATTTNTTTTTAANTCATTTATTNCGCAAATACTNGTATTAATATTTTCTTGTTGATAATCTGTAANTTTTNTGTTTCTNAANGANATNTNTGAATAAATAAGTTTNGANTTATTTTCTTTTGAAGNTTNATAAAATATTTTTTTTNTTTTTTCTTGANGNCTACCAATAATTACAGGTACAAAAGGTTTGATTATACCAGCTTTTTCCCTTGCTATATCTTCNATATTNTTTCCTAAAAGATTTGTATGATCTAAACTAATATTTGTTATAACAGATATTTCNGGAGTTATAATATTTGTACTNTCTAACCNTCCTCCTAAACCAACNTCTATTACNGCAATATCTACTNTTTTATTAGCAAAGTAATCAAATGCNAAAGCAACTGTCATTTCAAAAAAAGANAGNTTAAGTTCNTCAAATAATTNATTGTTATTTTTNACAAAATCAACAACATATTTTTTTTCAATTAATTTATTGTTNATTGAAATCCGTTCTCTAAAATCTTTTAAATGTGGAGAAGTATATAATCCGACCNTNTAACCTGCACTAATTAGTATTGATTTAATAATATGTGAGGTTGANCCTTTTCCATTCGTTCCACCAACATGAATTGATTTGAATTTTAAATGTGGATTATTTAATTTTTTTGTNGCCTGTANAATATTNCCAATATCTTTTTTGTAGGCAACTTCTCCTTTTCTTTGATAAATTGGAAGTTTTTGATAAAGAAAATTNATTNTNTCTTTATACGTCATTCAATTTAGACTGAAGTAATAAACTATTTTNCCTTTTTGATTTTCTGGCGCATTTTCTTTACTNCTAAATTTAGTCTTAAGTGCTGCTTTTTTTGCTTTATCTANCAATTGTTTATTTAAAGATGTAGANCCNTGTGCACCAGGAATTGCTGAAATTACNTCNCCATTTCTATTTACAATTATTGTTACTACAATTTTNCCTTCAACTTGTAAATTATATTCAGGCTTAACTTTTAAGTCTACTGATCTTCCACTAAGTTGATAGGANATNTCGTTTGATCCGTNACCACCACCTTCAATAATATCAGAATTTTCATTTCCTTCAATATTTCCTAAATCACCGTCTCTATTTTNATTTCCTTCAGATATTTTTTTCTTTTTTTTNCCTTTATATAAAGCTTTTTTNTTGACTTCTGGCTTTTCTTCTTCTATTANATCTTCCTTTTCTTTTTCTATTACTTTTTCNANGTTTTTTTCTTCATTAACTTCGATTACTTCTTCAATATCTTGAGTTATTTTTTCTTCATTACTTTNAATTTGTTTTTCTATAACTGTCTCTTTAATAGGTTCAATTTTATCGTCTACACTTTCTGCTTNTTNNTTAATTCCAGAAAANGAATTTCCAAAATCGATGCTAATTCCNTCTTCAGGAGGTGGAGGNTCTTTATACTTTAGNCCNAAAAAGAAAAAAGAAAGTATTAATATAGAGTGAAAAATAAAAGTNGCAATTATTCCGTTGCGNTTATCTTTTTTCGGNAATTTCATTTTTATTTTGATGATGTTGCTAAAACTATTTTGTATTTGTTTCTGTAGGCAATATCCATAACNTTCACAATATGTTCAATATCAACAGTTTTATCTGCATGCAAAATAATTGCTGGATCACTNTCNCTTTCCATTTTTGAAATAATATTNCTCTCAAGATTATTTATATCAANATTTTCATCATTGATATAAAAATCTATTTCTTTNGTAATTGAAACAGAGATTGTTTGTTTTTCAAGTGTTTTNGCNTTGCTATTTGGTAAAAGAAGTTTTAGCGCGTTTGGACTTACTAATGTAGATGTAAGCATAAAAAAAACAAGTAACAAAAATACAATGTCTGTCATTGAAGACATATTAAAGTTAGGGCTAATTTTATTTCTACTTCTTAGTGTCATTATTCATTATGATGTATAAGATCTANAAANTCAGTTGTTTTTGCTTCTAGTTTAAAAACAACTTTATCAACTTTACTAACTAAGTAGTTGTATGATATNTATGCGATNATACCAACTATNAGTCCAGCAACNGTTGTAACCATTGCAGTATATATTCCTTTTGATAACATTTCAACATCAATATTTCCACCAGAACTTGCCATTTCGTGAAATGCTAAAATCATACCAATNACAGTTCCTAAAAATCCAATCATNGGNGCTGCACCAGCAATGGTTGCAAGATTAGCTAAATTATTTTCCATTTTATATACTTCTAATTTTGCTTGATTTTCAATTGCAGCCGAAATATCTGTCATTGGCTTATCAATTCTATCAACACCTTTTTCAATCATTCTTGAAATAGCTGTNTCAGTATTTTTACAAAGTGTTTTAGCAGCTTCTATATCCTTTTTCTCTACAAAATTTTTAATACTTATTAAAAAATTTTCATTATCCTTACCTGCTTTTTTTATGGCAGATAGTCTTTCAAATAANATATAAANTGCAAATATTGAAAGNAAAGTTAAAGTACCCATAATTACAGTNCCACCANTTCCNCCAGAGGANATTAGNTCNAGAATNGATAANGTCTTTTGNTCAGATGTANATGNANNAAGACTGTCNGTANTAATTTGTATGTTTAAAANNANATTNNTCATAATTATTAAACGATATTTTTAAATTTTATTGTAANAAAATATAAGTAATTGCTCCNGAAATGTATCCAAGNAGAGCTAAAAAGGAAATATTTTTTAGATACCANATAAAATCAATTTTTAATATNCCCATTACAGCGACTCCTGCNGCAGAACCAATAATTAAAACAGAACCTCCAGTACCAGCACAATANGCTAAAAANTCCCAAAACATACCGTCAACAGCATAAAAGCCANTATTTGCAATTGGGTACATGCCCATNGCCCCCGCTACTANNGGAACATTATCAACTATTGATGAAAGTAATCCTATTATAATATTTATTACATATATNCCTTCNGCGCTCTGACCNTTAAAAGNTGTGTCTAGNTANTTTGCAACAATATCTANNTGTCCAGCAGATTGCAATGATGCNACAGCAAGTAATATTCCTAAAAAAAAGAATATTGTNGCGGTNTCNATNTTTTTTAANACGCCTAAAACTGATAATTTTGATTTTATTTCNAAATTTTTATTTCTATGCATTATTTCNGAAACNAACCACAANACACCAAGAGATAAGAGCATNCCTACATATGGAGGNAGATGAGTTAATGTTTTAAANATNGGAACAAATAACAATCCACANACNCCTAAGTANAAAATTAGNTTTCTTTCAGATTTATCAATTTCANNTTTTTTACTTGAATCGTCAATTTNTGGTCTTGTGACATTTCCATTAAGCTTAAANGANAGATAAATCAANGGNACAACTGCACATACTACNGANGGAATAAAGACTGAAAGGATAATGTTTCCAGCACTTACTTGACCTCCAATCCANAGCATGATTGTAGTAACATCNCCAATTGGAGACCATGCNCCNCCAGCGTTAGCTGATAAAATTACAACACCNGCAAACATCCATAAATCGTNTTTNTCTTTGATAATTTTTGGCATTAATGCAGCCATAACAATTGCAGTAGTTAGGTTATCAAGTGCAGCAGAAAAGAAAAATGTTATNANACTTAAAATCCATAACAATTTAACTCTATTGTTTGTAGAAATTTTATCNGTNATAATTGAAAATCCTTGGTGAGCNTCAATTAGTTCAACAATAGTCATGGCACCTAAAAGAAAAAATAAAATTTCAGCTACATCTACTAGATGNTGTGATAATTCATATTTTAAAAATTTNAGTTCTGTNATNTCTTTNNNTGGATTTTTTACNCTGTACCAATTTTGAAAATCTTTAAACTTTTCTGCTACAGTTTCTATATTAATAACATCAAATAANCCAANAGCAAGTAATGCCCAACCTAGACCTCCAATTATTAGNGCNGANGCTGCTTTATCTACCTTAATTTGGTGTTCAAATGCAATAGCAACATANCCTAGNACAAAGATTATTATCATTAANGTTGTAATCATATTTTAAAATTTATTTNTGCAAATATACTGTTGTNGAAGGGAATGCAAAATCTGAACCATGTTTTTTTACAATNTCNATTATTTTATAATTAATATCTTCTTTTACATCNATTAAATCATCCCATCTTGGACTATCAACAAAATAAACNACTAAAATATCAAGNGAACTACTACCAAATTCTTGAAATCTAACCTTNCCATCNTGATTAGTTTTTTCATGTTNATTTATCATTATTTGTATTTCATTGACAATNTTTTTAATCTTATCAGCTGATGTNTCGTAAGTTAATCCAACATAAAATTTGACTCTTCTNACAGGTCTTTCTCCTAAATTATCTAATTCAGCATCAATCATTTTTTTATTAGGNACAGTAACTACACTTTTGTCAAATGTTCGTATTCTAGTGCTTCTAAAACCTACCTTTTCAACATTTCCAGTTACACTTCCAACNGTAACAACATCCCCAACCGTAAATGGTCTATCAAANAAAATTGTAAATGATCCAAGCAAATTTTCTAAGCTNTCTTTNGAGGCCATAGCTAATGCTATTCCTCCAATACCAAGACCCGTCGCTAGAGCAGTAACATTAATATCAAATACTTTNCCAAGAACNATAAAGATNGTTAATGTTATTGCTAAAATCTTAGCGATTTCAATAATAAAAGGAACTAATTGATCATCCATTTTACTCTCTGTTTCTGANGATCTTTGATAAAGAATTAANCCTATGTATTCAATTAATTTGAGTACAATAGAAAAAANAGAATANATATANATAAGNTTAAAACCTTTATTNATTATCATTTGTATACCAAATTTATTTTTATCANCTAAACCCCATGATTCNGGAAAANTNATNTATGNTGATCCTATATANAAAAAAGTTAATAAGACACAAAAACTAATTGGTTTTGTTAAAAGATNATCAAATTTTTTTTGACCAATTTGTTCNTTGTTNATATTAAGAACTTTAAATAAAAGTTNACTTAGATAATTNGATATNANNTTTTTNAAAATTANTCCNACTAGNANNGANCCNNTGAAAAAGANATAGTTCTCTAAACTATTTTCAAGAAATTCAATTTTAAAAAAATCTGTATTCATATTAGTTTTTTTAATGCGATATTTAGTGCTGTTTTAGAAATATTTGTAGTCTTTTTGCTANNNTCAAAAACTTCTTTTAAGGCATTTTCAATTGTTTTAGAAACATCTGTAAATATAGCAATATCTTTCATNTNAATATTTTCCTGCATNAAATATGAAAACGCTCNAGCCATTCCGCAATTNGCAATAAAATCAGGNATTACGCTTACACTNTGATCAGCAATTTTTGAAATGGGACCATAAAAAATTTCACTATCAGCAAATGGAACATTAGCTCCACANGAAATTACTTCTAANTTATTATTTATCATCTTTTCAAGATNNGATTTTTCAACTAATCTTGATGCAGCNGCAGGAANAAAGATTTCTGATTTAATTTNCCANATTTTNTTATTTNTTTCNTCAAAAGTNAGCATGTTTTTAACATTTAAAAAATTAGAACTACGATTTAATANCATNCTTTTNACTTCTTCTNTNGAGAAACCATCTTNNTTAATNACTCCNCCTNATTTNTCAATNATACCTACTANTTTAACNCCTGCATTNGATAAGTAATANGCTGCTGCACCAGCAACATTTCCCCANCCTTGAATTATTGCTCGTTTATCTTTAATTTCTTTTTGGTAAATTTTGTAATAATGAATAATTGATTCTGCCACACCAAATCCCGTTATTAAATCGCCAACAGTATATTTTTTTTCAATTGATGGTGTTAATTTTTCATTTGTAACAATTAATGGAACGCCAGTTGTTAATTGATCTAAAATATGTTTCGTTTTAAAATTATCTTTTTTGTAATGTCCTTTAACTACACCTTCTAATGGAAATAATATATTTAATGCTTGGCACATAGGGATAACCTCTTCAACTTCATCAACATTCATGTCTCCTCCCGTTCCATAGTAGGATTTTAAAATAGGACGAACAGCTTTAAACCATCTTTTTAGGACTTCTTTTTTTCTTGGATCTTTAGGGTCAAAATTAATTCCTGACTTTCCTCCTCCAATTGACGGTCCAGCTACTGTAAATTTAACCTCCATTGTTTTTGCCAGTGCAAGTACTTCTTCTTTGCTTACACCTTTTCGAATTCTAGTCCCACCTGCTGCAGCTCCGCCTCTTAATGAATTTATGACTAACCATCCTTTTGCATTGGTTTCTTTATCATTCCATTCAAAAACTATTTCAGGGGCTTTATTTTCAAAATTTGATAGTAAATTTTCCATTAATAAATATTATTATGCAAATGTATAAATTTACATACTAGTTAATGAGAAGATCAATTAAAATTAGCTGTAAAAACTTCTCCTGAGCAACTATCTCTGGATGCACCAGTTACGGTTTTTAAACAATTAATTTGATTTTCGATTCTTAATAATCCTAGAAATCCAAAAATGATAGCCTCTTTAAAATCAATAATATTTTTTTTTGGTATAATTATCTCAGACTTAGAATAATCTTTTATTTTTTTAATTAAATATTTATTATGTGCACCTCCTCCAGTAATTAGGCAGTTGTCGTCTACTAATTCTTTGCTTATTATATTTGCAGCATGTTCATAAAATGTGTGGAGTAGGTCTTCAGTTTTATATTTTGTTTCAAGCAAGGGTAAAACATTTATTTCTAACCATTCTCTTGATAGAGATTTTGGGGCTGATAATTTGTAATAATTAATATTATTTAGTTTGATCAAAATTTCTGGAACTATTTTACCCTTCATACCAAAATGCCCGTTTTTATCGAATTTTTTATTCTTTCTTTTTGACAGATAGTTTAAAACAATATTTAAAGGACAAATATCAAAAGCAAAAATTTGATTATTTTTTTTTATTGAAATATTAGCAAAGCCACCTAGATTCAGACAATATTTATATTTTCTAAATAATTTCAAATCTCCAACTGGAACGAGGGGAGCTCCTTGACCACCCAGTAAAACATCACCAATTCTAAAATTTGTGACTGTTTTAATGTTTGTTTGATTTGCAATTGTTTGTCCGCAACCAATTTGTAATGTTATCTTTTTTTTTGGCTGGTGAAATATAGTGTGCCCATGAGAAGCAATCAAGTCAATATTTTTTAAATCTGAAAATTCTTTGATTTTGTTAGCTAGAAAATCGCCATATTGACTATTAATTTTTTCAATTTCAGTTATATTAGATAGGTGTGCTTCATTTAATTTTTTCTCCCAACATTGTGAATATTTAATAGTTTTGGATTTAGTAACTGAAAAACTCCAGTTTTTATTTTTTTTAAAATTACATTTCACTATATCAAGCCCATCTAAAGAAGTTCCTGACATTAGGCTTATAATGTTGTATGATAAATAATTTCTCATATTTTTCAAAGATATATTAAATTATGTACTTTTGTTATGAATAAAATACGTATATGAACTTAGATTTTACAGAGGAACATTTGATGATTAGAGATGCAGCAAGAGATTTTGCTCAAAACACATTACTTGCAGGTGTAATAGATAGAGATGAAACACAAAGTTTTCCTAAAGAAGAAATTAAACAACTTGCTAGACTAGGTTTTATGGGAATGATGGTTGATCCAAAATACGGCGGTTCAGGAATGGATACCATATCATATGTGCTAGCAATGGAAGAAATATCTAAAGTTGATGCCTCAACATCAGTTGTAATGTCTGTTAATAACTCTTTAGTCTGTTGGGGAATAGAAACTTTTGGTACTGAGGAACAAAAGAAAAAATATTTGGTTCCATTAGCAAAAGGAGAAATTATTGGAGCATTTTGTTTATCTGAGCCTGAAGCAGGTAGTGACGCAACTTCACAAAAAACCACTGCAATAGATAAGGGTGATTATTATCTTTTAAACGGAACTAAAAATTGGATAACAAATGGTAGTACTGCTTCAGTCTATTTAGTTATAGCACAAACAAATATTGAAAAAAAACATAAAGGAATTAATGCTTTTATCGTAGAAAAGGGTATGGACGGTTTTGTAATTGGTCCGAAAGAAAACAAATTAGGTATAAGAGGATCTGATACACATTCTTTAATGTTTACTGATGTTAGAGTGCCTAAAGAAAATAGGATAGGAGAAGATGGTTTTGGATTTTCATTCGCAATGAAAACATTATCTGGTGGAAGAATCGGTATAGCTGCACAGGCTCTTGGGATAGCTTCAGGAGCATATGAACTTGCACTAAAATATTCACAAGAAAGAAAAGCATTTGGAAAAGAAATATATAATCACCAAGCAATTTCATTTAAATTAGCTGATATGGCTACTGAGATAGAAGCTGCTAGACTTTTATGCTTGAAAGCTGCATGGTTAAAAGATAATCATCAAAACTATGATCGTGCTAGTGCCATGGCAAAAGTTTATGCTTCTGAGGTTGCCATGCGTGTAACAACCGAAGCTGTTCAAGTTCATGGTGGTTATGGTTTTGTAAAAGAATACCATGTGGAAAGATTAATGCGTGATGCAAAGATTACACAAATTTATGAAGGAACTTCAGAAATTCAGAGAATCGTAATATCAAGATCAATTATTAAAGATTAATATATGAGAAAAATATTTTTAACAATTTTATGTTTAGTTAGTATTATAATAACTAAAGCTCAAATCGATATTTCAGGAAATTCTTTGAGTTCATTTTCACATAATTTTATTCCATCTAATTTTGATCCTAAAGATTTAAAACCCTCAGATATTCCTTCAATTGAGATTTTACGTAATATGGGGTTTAGTGAAAAAGAGCTTAATGAAATAGAAAAATATAAAAATGGTTTAGGAGAATATAATAAAAACAATTATTTAAATGATACACTTATTGATATGAATGATATTTCATACAGTAGTTATAGAAGTAAATTGTTAAATGAAAATTTAGGTGATTCTATAAATGATACTATCATTTTTCCAAAGGAAAAAATATACGGTCAAGCAATTTTTAGAAACAACAATTTATCTTTTTTTCAAAAATCATTTGATGCAAAAGCTCCAGAAAACTATAGGGTAGGTACTGGCGATGAGATATCTATATCAGTCTGGGGATATAATGAGTTTTCTGAAAATCTAATAGTTGATGAACGAGGCTATATATCACCTAGTTCATATGGTAGGATTTATGTTAAAGGGTTAACATTTAAAAAAATGAGATCACTTTTAAAAAGTAGATTTTCAAATTTTTTTGATATGAAAAATTCTGAAATAGATGTGACATTGTCTTACTCTAGAGTTATAACTGTTAATATTGTAGGTGAAGTCTATTATCCAGGATCATATTCATTACCTGCAATAAATACAGCATTCAATGCACTATTTGCTGCTAATGGACCCACACAAATAGGATCAGTTCGAAATATTTATATTAAACGAGATGGTGAACTTGTAGATTCATTAGATGTTTATGAGTTCATGTTTAACTCTCATAAAACACAGGATATTTTTTTAGAAGATGGTGATTATATTTTTGTTCCTCCAGCTAATAAAATTGTAGAAGTCATTGGAGAAGTCAATAGACCATATACATATGAAGCAAAGAATGGAGAAAGTGTCAAGGAAATCATTAAATTCTCTGGTGGTTTTACAACAGATGCTTATACAGATATAATTACTTTGAAAAGAAAGGAGTATAATAATTTTAAAGTTTTTGATGTAAAAAACGATCATCTATCTAATGAAAAGCTGGTTAATGGTGACAAAATTATCATTAATAAAATTTCTGGTAAAACTTCTAATGTAGTGAAATTAGAGGCGTCTATAGGAGTTAGTGGAGAATATGAACTTGTTAAAGGTGATCGACTATTAGACTTATTAAACAAAGCAAAATGTATTTCCAATAATACTTTTCTTGATAAAGTTTATGTAATCAGAAAAAATAGTAATAATACAAGATCACATCTTTCTGTAAATCTTGATTCTATATTAAAAAATAAAAATCACAAAGACAATATTTTATTGCAGGAATATGATATTGTTAAAGTTTTGTCAACTGATGATTTTTTAAATGAGTATAGTGTTAATGTTTTTGGTAATGTTCGTAATCCAAAACTTTTAAAATTTGGAAAAGGAATGACATTACATGACGCTATTTTACAATCAGGTGGCTTAATGGATAATACAACAGGAGGAAAAATTGATGTTACTAGAATATTAAATTATGATGAAATACATGGTAAATTAGTTCCTTTTCGAAGTACTGTTAAAAGTTTTACAATAAGTCCTGATTTTATGAACAGCACAGATATTTATTATGAATTGCTGCCAGATGATCAAATTTATGTTAGAAAAAATTCTGACCATAATGATGTGAAAAGAGTAAAATTATATGGTGAAGTTATGTATCCTGGGACATATTCTTTATTACGAAATAATGAAACAGTTCATGAACTTATTAATCGAGCAGGAGGACTAAAAGAAACAGCAGATAAAAATAGTGCTGATTTAAAAAGAGTTGATAAAAATAAAGTAATAGAGTATGTACAACGCATGAATATTCCAAAAAGTGTATTCGACTCTATTGCAGCTACTGATCCGAGAATTTTTAATTTAATTTATACCGAAAAAATTCTTGAGCTTGCTTCAAGAAAAATTACGGATACTACTTATTATAAAAACATTGCTTTTAACCTGTCTAAGGCTCTGTCTAATAAAAAGTCAAAGCATAATTTAGTGCTTAAAAATGGTGATCTTATAACAATAAATCAAAAACTAGATTATGTAAACATAGAAGGAGAATTAAATGCTATTGATGATATAAGTATAAGTGCTCCTTTTTTAGGAAAAAGAGCGCATTATTATGTTAAAAATTATGGAGGAGGATACTCTATGGATAACAAAAAATCTAATACAGTAGTTATTAGTTCAAATGGTGCAGCCAAAAAAACTAAGAATTTTGGATTATTTACTATATCCCCAAAAGTAACACCTGGATCAACTATTAAAGTTCTTAATGGTAATAGCAAGAATAAGAAACAAAAAGATATTGATTATGATAGACATATTCAAAGTGTAATCACCAAAATTACAGCAATAATTTCATTGACACTGTTGATAGAAAGATTAAATGGAAGTTTTTAAATGGATAAAACAGATGATATAACTTTAAAGGAAATCTTAAGAACAATTTCTGATTATAAATCAGAAATATTAAGTAGAAAAAAATTAATATTTATTACCGTATTAATTTTCTGTGTATTTGCTTTATTATTATCGAAAGTTATAGAATCAAAATATCAAGCTGATATCACATTTGTTGTGCAATCTCCAACATCTAATTCTTCAAGTTTATCAAATATTGGAAATATTGCATCATCTTTTGGATTTGATATTGGTAGTTCGGAAAGTACTTTTAGTCAAGCAAATGTTATGGAATTGTTTAAATCTAGAAGAATAATTGAGGCAACACTTCTTAAATCAGCTGATGTTAATGACAAAAAAAATATATTATTAATTGATTATTATGCTAATGTTAAAAATTTAAGAAATTCTTCTGGCTGGATAAATGATAAGATTGATAAAATTGATTTCAATATCAAAAGCAACAAACGAGACAGTCTCATTAGTTTATTTTGGAATGATATAGTTAACGATAATTTAGAAGTTAGTTTTAACTCCAATGACGCTTCAATTATAACCTTAAGTTTTATTTTTCAAGATCAGTATTTTGCAAAAGTTTTTGTTGAAAATATTATCGAAGAGATGGGTAAATTTTATGTTGGCTACAATACTTCTCAATCTAGAAATACATTAGAATTTATACAAAATCGTGCTGACTCAGTGTATTTAGAATTAAAATTAGCCGAAGAGGAATATGCTAAAATTAAAGATATAAATCAAAGAATAGTTAAAGCATCCGGAAGACTTAAAGAATTACAATTAATGAGAACTGTACAAGTTTTGAATACAATGTATTTAGAACTTGTAAAAAACTTGGAACTATCAAAACTAACCCTACTTCAAGAAACTCCTATAATTGAGGTTATGGATGGACCTGTTCTCCCATTGGAAGATAAGAAAATTAAACCTCTAGTTTTGTATGCTATATTTGTATTTTTGGCAATACTTTTAATAAGTATCTATATAATATTAAGAAAAATAGTAATAGACAATAAATAATTGGTTTATTACCAATTTAATATTTTACCAACTTTGACTTGTAAATCTAGAGGGAATCCATAGCTAAATAGCCAAAATTGATTTAATCCATTCTCAACATCATAAAGCTTTCCTTCTAAATTCGCTGAATCATCGTAATCATTTCCATCTTCTTTAATCCAGTTTTTAAACTCTGTTGTGAAATAGTTAGGACCAGCCCAATAATGGTAGCCAGCAAATGCTTCCCATGTCCAACCTTTACAAGTTACAACTCTGTATCCGTATGCAATTCCACCTCCATAAGAGAGCCAAAAATCACTATTATTAATTACTTCGATTTGATTGCCATTTGGATCATTAATTGGAACACCGCTTGCATCAACCAAGCCTACATTTGTGATGTCTGAGAAAGGATTTGTTAGGTATGCTGCACCCACTTTGGCTTGAAGAAACCAATCTTTTCCATGTTTAATTGATTGATCTTTGAAATAATATCTTGTAAAGAAAGATACTTTTGGTCCACTCCAAATATCTGTTTGATTTAGTAATCCTAAATGATATTGAAGATTTTCNCCAATAGACCAATGTTGTGAGCCTTTACTNCCAAGAAGATGTTCAAATTGAAGCTGAGGTTTTTGAATTATTGGATTAAATGATCCAATAGTTACACTTGTTCTTCTATCGCTATGTTCATTTATTTGAGCATTAGTAGTTAAAAAGAGTGTNGCTGATATTATTAAAAGAAAACTTTTTTTCATAATTAATTAATTTTCACAAAAGTATAAAAAATAATCTATTTTTTACTTAAAGGAATTAGATATAAAAATCTCGTTAAAGGTAATTGACTAGCTTTTCAAGCTCAACTCCTCTTGATCCTTTAATTAAAATAGTTTTATTGTATAAATTTTTTGTTGATAAAACTTCTACAAAATCTTTTCTACTATTAAAAGACTCACTTAAAGCTTTTTTAAATTCTTTTCCAATAAAATAGGTTTTNATATTCAGTTGATTAACTAGTTTAATAATTTCTTTGTGAGATGTGTAAGAATAATCTCCCAATTCGAACATATCNCCCAAAATACAAATTTTNTTTTTTAATTTTTTTCTTGAGAATGAAATAATCATTTCTTGCATGCTAGTAGGATTAGCATTATATGCATCAAGAATTATAGTGTTTTTTGAAGTCTTAATTATTTCAGATCTGTTATTAGTTGGAATGTAGCTTTCAATTGCCTTTTTAATATTGTTTGTTGTGANATTAAAGTGTTTACCTATACTTATTGCCAGCATTATGTTATTAAATTGATAATCTCCAATTAGTTTTGAATTGATTTCTGTTTTATCATATAAAACTTTTGCATACAGATTACTATCTAANAATTTACCACTNGTATTGCCAGAACTACCATAAGTAATTTTGTTAATATTTTGAGAGATTTTTTTTAATAAGTTGTCATCATTATTCAAAAATATTTGATAATTGTTAAGTTTAATNTTTTCATANAGTTCTCCTTTNGCTTTAATAACACCATCAATACTTCCAAAACCTTTTAAATGNGCTTTGCCAATATTTGTTATAATTCCATAATTTGGTTTAGCTATATTTGATAATAAACTTATTTCATTAATNTGATTTGCACCCATCTCGATAATACTAATTTCTGTTTTTTCACATATTTCTAAAATACTTAGAGGTACACCTATATGATTATTTAAATTTCCTTTAGTAGCATGAGTGTTATATTTTGTTGATAGAACAGAGTAGATTAATTCTTTAGANGTTGTTTTACCATTTGAGCCAGTTATTCCAATAATAGGTATACTTAATTTTTTTCTATGAAATGTNGCAAGTTTTTGAAGTGTCAGCAAACAATTCTTAACTAAAACAACTCTCTCATTTTTNTCATTAATTTCTTCGTCAACTATAGCATATTCACATCCTTTTTTNAAAGCCTCTTCAGCAAATTTATTACCGTTAAATTTTTCACCTTTTAAAGCAAAAAAAATACTATTTGATTTTGCCTTTCTACTATCAATNCAAATATTAGGATGATTTAAATATATTTTATAAAGATTTTGAATATTCATTTTGAAAAAAACCCCATAAGTANTACTTATGGGGTATTTGTTTGATTTGAAANCTTAATTGTTATCTTCTTTTTTTATTATAATCAACTTTTTTTCTTTGATTATTTTTACTCGTAGAAGTTTGTGATCCAAGTCTATCCATTGCACATCTAAATCCAATAGCGTCTGTAGATTGTGTTTCATCTAAAAACCTTCTGCTTCCNGGAGTTAACCAGTANGCTCTGTCTTTCCATGAACCTCCTTTGTATACTCTAGCTCTATCTGTAATTAAAGAAGAAATACCATATTCATACATTTCATTACTATTACCTGTAACACCATCAGCAAACATATTGGCATCNTNNTGGTATTTATTTATTGAAATATTTTTTTTATCAGCATCTCCTTTTTCGAACNTATTTTNATCAGTCCATTTTGTACCCATTTGNGATTCNATATCACCATCTAAATAATTTATATTATCAGCTTTTTTATAGTTTCTTCTATAAATATTNGCAGGNTCTTTTTCATCAATATCTCTTTTTTCGATTCTTCCATCAATCTCATTAATAATTGGAATCCCATCTTCAGTTGTATTNTATTCTTTATATACATTACCTCTAAANTTTCTNTGATCAGTTGTTGATGTTTGTTCTATTTCAGCTCTATANACATCCATAACCCATTCTGAAACATTACCAGCCATATTATACAAGCCATAATCATTNGGCCAGTAAGCTCTAACAGTAGTTGTAATNTCTGCGTTGTCATTTAGATTGCCTGCAACACCCATATTGTCNCCTCTACCTCTTTTAAAATTAGCCATTATNTCTCCTTGATTTTTNGAAGATCCNTTTCTTAGAGANGAACTTGTCCAAGGATATATTTTTCTATCTTTTGTNTTTTCTTCATCAGTATTACCNACATTNCCTAATGCAGCAAACTCCCATTCAGCCTCAGTAGGTAGTCTATATGGNGGTAATAACAGTCCATCATGAAGCTTAACTGTTCTTTTTCTCCCATCTTCATCCATNGCCCATCCACTTAGATCTTTAGGAGGGTTGATATGATATGTTTCNTCAGATGCATCAAATACAGCATCAGGNTTTAGAAGGTATGCTTCTGTACTAAATGCTTGATCTTCAATTCTATTTTTAACGTCNTCNGTTAANANACAAGCATCAATTAAGATTTGTTCGTTTACTCTGTCAGTTCTCCATTTNCAATAATCTGTTGCTTGTAGCCAACTAACACCTACAACAGGATAATTTTTATAAGCTGGATGTCTAAGNTAATTATTNACATATGGCTCATTATAACCAAGCTTATCNCTCCANACTAAAGTATCTGGAAGTGCTTTTGTNTATACCCACTCTCCTTCATCAGGCTNAGAATAAACTCTTTTAAGCCAATATAGATATTCTAAATAGTCGATGTTTCTAACTTCAGTTTCNTCCATGTAAAAAGAAGAAACNGTTACTCTTCTTGGAACATTGTTCCATTCCGTCATAACNTCAGCTTCTACTCTTCCCATAGTAAAAGTACCACCTTCAACGAAAACTANGCCAGGGCCNGTTTTTTGTTCAGTGAATTTATAATTAAAATTTGTTTCNAANCCACCGTTTCTAGGGTTATTNTACTCCCATCCAGTTGTTGTTGATCTTTCATATGAACCGCTATTTTTATTTGAACATGCCGTTAAAAATATGCAGGNTAAAACTAANATTNTTTGATNTAATTTCATATTTAAATTTTTAAAAATTAAAATTGAGGNCAACTAATTGTATTNTATGNTTTACTTCTTTGTCTGCAAGGTAANAAGTAAGTAAATGATAANTCATGNGCACCTAAAGTATTACTGTTTTTGAGTTCACTTACAGTNATNTCATAGCTATATCCAAACTTGAAAGTTTCTTGAATTATTCCAGCCATNAANATAAAGGAATCAAAATTTTCTTCACTATGTCGTGCCCAAAGTCCACCAACAATTGGNCCTCTNTTCACATAAACTCCATAATTAAANTGTTGAAAATCTTGCTGTCTTTGGTAAAGAAAATTAGGTGAGATTGTTGTNNCATTTCTACTGTATTTATTTAATGCAATATTTCCACCGATATGNGNAGTTATTTTTCTNGGNAATTCACTTTCACTAATAAAACCTTGATTAGGTTGAGTTAGNTGATGTGCNGCAAANCCGAAATANAAGTCCTTTNCATANACTACAAAACCTGTAGANAAATCAGGGTAACCAACATTATTTGTNTTGTTATCAATATCTTCTTGNGTTGGGTATATAAATCCATATTGAGGNTCTATTTGATCTCCAAAAGTAAGCCTNGACCAATCTAACTGNAACATTCTGTAAGANGCTTCAAAACCAGCTTTTAATGACCATGCCCTATTAANAGGAAGNTGATAAGAGTAAAGTAANGATGCCTGTGAAGTATTTAATCTNCCTGCTCCAGCTCTATCTTGAGTGACAAGAACACCTAATCCTCCACCAACTGCATCAACATGTTGATCCCANGATGCGGAGTANGTTACAAAAGTTCTNTCAATACCAGGCCACTGATCTCTGTAGTTAAAATTNACTCTAGGACAACCTTTTGGTGTTGCACCAGTNAANGCAGGATTTAANTATAAAGGATTAGCATAAAATTGACTAAATGCGGGGTCTTGAGCATTACTTTCCATGCTAACAAATAACATTATAAAAACGCCAACAAATAATTTCCAAGTTCTACGCATTGTNATATTTTNTAAATTTCAATTTCACAAAAATAACAAATTATTTATTATATNATACTCTAGTATTAATTTTATGTAATATTTCACTTTTTTTATCGTTTAAATCTTAGTTTTGCACAGTATGAGATTAGCTATTATATTTTATATTTTTTTTTGTTTTAGTTACAATTTAAAGGCGCAGTATAATTCAGTNTTGTCTTCNGGTNATTGGTATNCTNTTTCNACTANTNTNAATGGAATNTATANAATTAATTATAATGATTTATTGNACTTGGGAATTACTCAAGAAAATATAAATATTGACAATATTCATATTTNTGGAAATGGNGGAGGAATGCTTCCNCATTTAAACTCTGATTTTCGACATGAAGATTTAGTTGAGAATTCTATTCAAATTTATGATGATAATAANAATGGTATCTTTGAGCAAAATGATTATTTANTGTTTTATGGTCAGTCGCCAAANACTTGGNTTTANNATTCTANNNCAGGAAATTACAGTTTTAATNAACATCTATACTCTGACGAAGTGTATTATTTTCTCAACATTAGTANCTANNACAATAAAAAAATNATTTCTAANCANGTAACATCGANNCATTCNGANGAAATAAGTGAATTTCAAGATTNTTTNTGNTATGAAAATGAAAGTGAAAATCTAATTAGCTCTGGAAGATTNTGGTTTGGTGATANATTCATGTCAAATGAATCAAAAACATTTAGTTTTAATTTNNAAAATATNGTTACAGAANNNCCTGTNAANATAAANACTGCTGTTGCTGCAAGATCTTTAGTTCCNTCAAATTTAANTATNAGTNTNAATAATTCTGTAATTGAAAATTTATNAATATCAAATATTATNTCNACTCCNTCTACTGAGTNNGCAAAGTTGGTTACATCAGAAANTNCNTTCTATTCAAATTCTGATAATTTAAATATTGATTTATCATATTTNTCCATTGACAATGGAGCTCAAATGTGGTTAGATTACATAGAAATCAACGCCATNAGAAAATTGAAAATTACAAATAATATGCTGGAATTTAGAAATCCAAATATTAGTTCNANTNTNGTTNAATATAANCTTGANAGTAGNANTAATGTTGANATNTGGGAANTCACANACCCTCTCAGNCCTANNAAAATNATNACAGATTTNGGGTCNGGNANAANTACNTTTAAAGATTCNACTAATAANCATAGAAANTATATTGCATTTNCAGAGTCATCATTNAAAAAACCAAANCTNATNGGTTANATATCAAATCAAAATTTACATAATTTATCATCCGAAGTAGAGTATGTTATAATAACNCANGAAAATTTTGTTNCACCAGCNAATCGTCTATCAAGTTTTCATCAANCTAAGAGTANCTTAAACACAGTNGTTGTNGAGTTACAANAAATATATAATGAATTTTCATCTGGNATGCAAGATGTTACNGCTTTAAGAGATTTTTTAAGAATGCTTTATAAAAGACCNAACTCAAAATTGAAATACGTTTTATTATTTGGNGATGGTTCATATGATCATAAAAATAGAGTTTCAAANAACACCAATTATNTTCCTACTTATCAGTCCTANAATTCAACACATCCNACACTAACCTATGTTACTGATGATTATTTTGGGTTATTAGATGATAATGAAGGTTTATTTGTTAATGATTTGATTGATATTGGTATAGGAAGATTACCAGTTTCAAATATAGAAGATGCAAATAATTTNGTAGATAAAATTGAGAGATATTATCNTAAACAATCTTTTGGTGCGTGGAGAAATGATATTGTTTTTATTGCTGATGATGGAGACGCNAGTGACGGNAATATTCATATGTCTCAAGCTGATAGTTTATCTAACATAATTGCAAATAAGTATAATGAAATTAATATNTCAAAAATTTATTTNGATAACTATCTTCAAGAATCTACACCAGGAGGNCCAAGGTCATNTGCAACTCAAAGTGCCATTAANAATAAAATTAATAAAGGAGCTCTTCTTGTTAATTATACCGGACATGGAGGNCCTTTAGGATGGACACANGAAAGAGTGCTTGAAGTTAANCAAATAAACTCTTGGGAAAATAATTACTTACCTCTTTTTATGACTGCAACCTGCAAATTTTCATATTTTGATGATCCAGAAAGAGTGTCAGCAGGAGAATATGTTTTGTTNAATCAAAATGGAGGTGCAATAGCATTATTAAGCACCACNCGTTTAGTTTATTCCTCTCCCAATTATACATTAAANAATAAATTTATTAATGTTTTATTCGAAAAAAATCAAGATGAATATCCAAGATTAGGAGATGTATTTAAAGAAACGAAAGTTTTAAGTGGATCAGGAACAAATAATAGAAATTTNACNNTNNTNGGTGATCCAGCATTACNNCTNGCNTANCCTGAANNTAATGTAGTTACTAGCTTNGTTGATGATACAATNAAAGCNCTTCAAGAAGTATTTATTGANGGNTATATTGAAGATANTTNTGGNCAAAAAGTTANTAATTTTAATGGTGNAGTNTTNGTTACAGTATTTGANAAAGAAATTNTTAGAANNACNCTAGGACAACAGTCATGTGAACCNATGCCATANAGAGATCAAAATAGTATTATTTACAAAGGNTCAGCATCTGTTACAAATGGANATTTTTCATTATCATTTATTGTTCCAAAAGATATTGCATATAATTATGATAAAGGAAAAATTAGTTATTANGCTCTNACNGATGANGAATCNCCAGTTGATGCAAATGGNAGTTTTTCTGACTTCATTATTGGAGGAACTGCTGATAATATAATTTATGATTATGATCCTGCTGAAATTAGTTTATATATGAANACNAGANCGTTTACTGATGGAGGTATAACNAATAGAGATCCATTATTGCTNGCTGATNTTTTTGACCANAGTGGTATNAATACAGTTGGNAATGGNATAGGNCATGATATNGTNGCTTNTCTNGATGGGGATAGGTCTAATCCTTATGTTTTAAATGAATATTATAAATCAAATATNGATAATTATAGACAAGGTGTTATTGAGTTTCCATTTGAGAATTTAGAAATCGGAGATCATACTTTGACTTTAAAAGTTTGGGATATTTTTAATAATTCATCTGAAGCATCAATTAACTTTACAGTTACTGATTCTGAACTTTATATTGAAAATTTCAATTCATTTCCAAATCCATTTTCTGATCAAACACATTTTTATTTTCAACATAATAAATCAAATCAAACTTTAGATGTGAGCTTAAAAATTTACTCAATTGATGGAGTATTGGTTGAACAAGTTTCAAAAACTTACACAGACCCAGGTTATCAAATTGGCCCAATAGTATGGCGTGCTAGAGATAAATATGGAGAAAAATTAAGTTCAGGAATTTATATTGCTCAGCTAAATATAAGTAGTAGCGACGGTGAATTTATAACAAAATCTAATAGAGTTATACTATTACCACAATAATTACGTTAGAAAATGTAAATAAACTATATTAGCAACCAAATATCAATAATGATTAAAATTAGTCACTATATTTTACTTTTAAGTCTTCTACACTTTTCGTTTTACACTGAGGCGCAAAACTTTGATGATTCTGATGGTAATCAGCAAAGCCTACAACTTAATACAATTACTACAGCTGTACCTTTTCTATTAATAGCACCAGATTCTCGTGCAGGTTCTATGGGTGATGTAGGAGTCGCTACAAAGCCAGATGCAAACTCCATGCATTGGAATCCAGCAAAATATGCTTTTGTAGAAGATGATATGGGTTTTTCTATTTCATATGTTCCTTGGTTAAGAGCATTGGTGCCAGATATTAATTTATCGTATTTAGCTGGTTATAGAAAATTATCAAGTAACGAAGTGCTTGGTTTAGAAATGCGTTATTTTTCGTTAGGAGACATTACCTTTACAAATAATGATGGAAATACGATTGGTCAATACAAACCTAATGAATTTGCTTTAGGTAGCTCTTACTCAAGAAAGCTTGCAGATGCTTTTTCATTAGCTATTGCAGGAAGATGGGTGTATTCTGATTTAACAGGTGGAACTAGCGTTGGTGGTATTGAAACAAAGCCAGGATCAACATTTGCAGCTGATATTGCTGCCTATTATTTTCTTCCACGTAGAATATATAAGAAAGATTTTGATTTAGCATTCGGAATGAATGTGTCAAATATGGGAGATAAAATTTCATATACAGAAACAGCAGTTAGAGATTTTATTCCTTTAAATTTAAGATTAGGAACCTCAATTTCTACAGAAATTGATGATTATAATAAAATTAGTTTTGCTTTTGATATCAATAAATTATTGGTTCCTACACCTCCTGAATACGACAATAGAACAAATCTCGGTACGGATTCATTAGGAAATCCAATTGATAATCCAAATTATGGGGAAATAATTTCTGGTAAGGATCCAAATGTTTCTGTTGTAAGTGGTATGTTTCAATCATTTAATGATGCCCCAGGTGGATTTAAGGAAGAAATGAGAGAAATAAATATTTCTATTGGATCTGAATACTGGTACAACAACCAATTTGCTATTAGAGCTGGATACTTTAATGAACATGATACTAAGGGAGCTAGAAAATACTTTACTTTCGGATCAGGTGTTAAATATAATGTATTTGAGTTAGATTTTTCATATTTAGTTAATACTAATAGAGATGCAGGTGTAACCAATCCACTAGCAAACACAATGAGGTTTACACTTCTATTTGATTTTGGAGAAATATAATTAATGACAAATTTAAGAATTGGTTTCGGTTTTGATGTACATCAACTCAGTGAAGGGTTAGATTTTAATTTAGGCGGCCTAATTATTCCTCATAAAAAAGGATCTGTTGGGCATTCAGATGCTGATGTTTTGATTCATGCTATCTGTGATGCTCTTTTAGGAGCTGCTAATCTTGGAGATATTGGAAAAATATTTCCTGATACCGATGCTAAATATAAAAATATTGATAGTAAGATATTATTAAAAGATGTTGTAAAGTTATTAGTTGATAAAAATTATTCAATCGTTAATATTGATTCAACAATTTGTTTGCAAACTCCTAAATTAATTGGATATCTTCCAAAGATGAAAGATGTTTTATCATCATGTTTAGGAATTAGTGCTGAGCTAATTTCAATAAAAGCTACAACAACTGAAAAATTGGGTTTTTTAGGAAGAGAAGAAGG
>NZWA01000050.1 GCA_002697505.1 Flavobacteriales bacterium
TAATTAATGTAGATGAAGTTGATGGATAAGAACAAGACCCATCGTCTACCGTAGCATTTGGATCATAATTCGTTGCAGTTGAATCTGTACAGCCAGGAATATTAGGAATACAAGCAGAACATTGACCCCAGGTATCATTTATTGTAGTATTACCAACAGTAATTTGTCTGTTTGCAAAGGACCAGTAGTCAGTTACAGGTGTACATGACCAATCTCCAGAATTTGTTCCGTATGCCAATAAATCAGCAGCTTCACTGTGTGCCCATCCATCAGCACAATATATATACTCAAAAGAACCTGCTGGAAGGTTAAATGTTCCTTCCCAAATTCCATCACCATCACTGTCAGTTAATGCATATGAACCACATGACCAACCATCACTTGGACCTGTTGCAAACACACTTCCAACAGTTAATCCTGAACAGTTCATATCTACTGTAAATGTAACATCATATGTACATGAACCATCATCTGAAGTCGCACTAGAATTATAGTTGTTTGCATTCTGATCAGTACATCCAGGTACATTTGCTATAGCACAACTTCCCCAAGGTACAACATCTAAAGTAACATCTGAAGAAATTACTTCAACAAATCTATTTGCAGCATATCCAGCAGCAAGATTTGAATCTAAAACCCAATTTACACATGAGAGTGTAGTATCAAGATTTTCTTGTATTGACCAATTATCAGCAGAATACTTAAAATCATATGTTCCTGGAGCTAATAATGTGGTAAACTCCCAAATATTATCTCCATCAGCATCTGTCATAGCCCAACAACTTCCACACCAATTGTTAAATGTACCATTTACTTCAGGAATAGAAAATCCTGAAACACCGTTCATATCAACTTGAAATGTAACATTGAATGCGGAGGGACCCGATCCACATGGATCACATGACTCCCAACATACGACACCCAATGTTGTATCTGATGAAACATTCAGCGTTCTATTGGTATAACCAAAATTTGATACGACACATGGATCACCAGAAAACAGATTTTCCTGAATGGTCCAGTTATCGGCAGCAAATTTAAACTCATGTGCAGTGTTTTTTAATACTTTACCTGTTACTTGCCAAACATTATCAGAGTCATTGTCTGACATTGCCCAACAATTTCCACACCAATTGTTAAATGAACCATTAACTTCTGGTGTTGTAAATGAAGATGAAACTCCATTCATGTCAACTTGAAATGTAACATTTGCTGAATCTGCAGCTGTTTGTGCACTCGACACAAAACTAAAAGATAAAAATGCTACAAAAAAAGTTATTGTCGTAATAAGTTTTTTCATTTTTAAAAATTTTTTGATTATTTCCCTTAAAAATACAAATAAAATACTTAGTGTACAAATTACATCAACAATTTTATTACTAGATTTATATTGACAAAATTCAAATACTTAGTGTATTTATTACACTATAAAATTTCGTTGATTTTATTAAATTTTAAGTGTTAATTAAATAATACTATTATTAATTATTTTGTTTTTAACATTGTCAATTGTTGATGGAGTATCACAATTATATATATGCCTTATCATTTCTATTATTTTATTAGAATATGCAAATTCATTATCATACCAACAAACTAATTTTACTAGATCATCACCCAACATCATTCCAGCTTTTGCATCAAATATGCAGGTTCTTGTATCATAATTAAAATCAGAGGAAACCAAATCTTCATTAGTAAATCCTAATACACCTTTTAACTCATTTTCAGACGCCATCTTTACAACATCACAAATAGACTTATAATCAGTTTTTTGGTTTAGATTTAATGTTAAATCTACTACTGAAACATTTGCAACTGGCACTCTAAATGACATTCCAGTAATTTTATCTTTCATATTTGGCAATATTTTTGATAATGCTTTTGTTGCTCCGGTTGTTGATGGAATTATATTTTGAAAACCACCTCGACCCAATCTCCAATTTTTAGAATTCATACCATCAATACTATTTTGGGTTGAAGTAACTGAATGTATTGTACTCATCATACCATTTGATACTCCAAATTTTTCATCAATAACTTTTAGTATGGGAGCTAAACAATTAGTTGTACATGACGCATTAGAAATAATGTTCATTTCCGGACTGTATTCATTATGGTTTACACCGAAAACAAACATTGGAGTATCATCTTTGGAAGGAGCTGATATTATAACTTTATTTGCACCAGATACAATATGCTTTTTGACTGATTCATATGTTAAAAATCTTCCTGTAGATTCAACAACAAATTCGATTCCATTTGCTTGCCAATTTATCTTAGAAATATCAGATTCGGATGAAACATTGATTCTAGTATCATTTACTATTAGAATATTATTGTCTGTTTTAATGTCTAACTTTAAAGTTGGGTGTGTTGAATCGTATTTAAGTAAATAAGCTAGGTACTCAACCTCAACCAAATCATTAATTGCAACAACCTCAACATCATCATTTAATAATGAAGCTCTGAAGACCATTCTACCAATTCTTCCAAAACCATTTATTCCAATTTTTATTTTATTTTTCATAAATTTTAATTTTAATGTTTTTTGCTTCTTAGTGTATTTTTAACACTAATTATTATGACAAAGTTAGTGTATTTTTAACACTTATGTTATTTTTTTATTATATTTTTGCTTTTGATTAAATTATTAAAGTAAATTAAATTATATTAGCTAAAAAAAAATGATATTAATTGCAGATAGTGGTTCTACAAAATGTAGCTGGGCAATATGCGACCTAGAAGGGAATAAAATTAATGAATATAAAACCATAGGATTTAATCCATATTTTATTAAAGAAGAAGGTGTTTTAGAAGAGTTAAACAGCTCTAAGCTTACTTCTGTAAAAGACGAAGTCTTACATGTGTTTTTTTACGGAGCTGGATGCTCAGCAAAACACAAAAATGAAATAATTGAAAAACCATTAGCCGAGTTTTTTAAAAACGCTAAAATCCAAGTTAGTCATGATTTAGATGCCGCATGCTTTGCAATGTATAGCAATCAACCAAACATTACTTGTATTTTAGGTACAGGATCCAATTCGTGCTATTTTGATGGTGAAAACATCAAAGAAAACGGTCCTTCACTTGGTTTTATAATGGGAGATGAAGCCTCAGGAAATCATTTTGGAAAAAAAGTACTTAGTCTATATTTTAATAAGTTACTTCCTTCTGTTTTAGTTCAAAGCTTTGAAAAAAATTATGAGCATGACATACACAAAATCAATGACAAGGTTTATAAATCAAGCAGAGCAAATGTATTTTTAGCTACTTACTTTCCCTTTATTTCAGAAAATAAAAATCATCCTGTAATCAAAAAAATAATAAACGAAACCTTAAATGAGTTTATTAATCTACACATAAAATGCTTTAGTAATTATAAAAGTGTTGAAGTTAACTTTATTGGCTCAGTATCTTACTTTTTGTCTAATGAAATACAAACACTAGCTAATGAAAATNATTTTAAAGTTGGTCANATTTTNCAAAATCCAATTGANANACTAATAAAATATCATGCAAATAAAATNGCTAAGGAAAAACTAACAATCTAAATTATCTTTTTTTTTCAAGTATTAAATTATCTATCCTTTGAANTGGACCAGGACACATTCCTTNGTGACAGCTAATACAATTNTTTACTATTTNAGTATAATTNTGAANAGATGGATNGTTATTAAANTCTANNACTTTTTGTTCAAATGCTTTAGACATTAAAGTTAGACCGTTATTTAAAAAACTATCATCAGTAGCCTCAGACTCATGAATAATAGAAAANCTTAATTGNTCATATGAAATATCTTGTNCTGATTGNATTTTACTNTTAATATCATTAAGTTTAAAAAACATATCTCGCATCATTAAAGCCATTTCACTCGNATCATTAGGNTCNATAATNGTTTGTTGATTCTTGTTTTGATTNGAACAAGAAAAAAGAGTACATACTANTAAAAAAAGNAGAAAANAACGCATTACTTAATTATAACTCCNTNNGCAGTNAATGCTAAAGTATATTCTGGCTCNANAATTAGATNAATCTCTTCNGANGATTTTCCAGCATCTTCAGCATAGTGNCTTAATANTTCGACGNTTAACGTATCNTAAAAAATTTCACCACTTATTATNGCTNTTTTGCCTTCAACACCTTCTTTAGGAACAAAAAAACCATAATCTTTAAATCTAACCATTAANGTATCATTATCNACTTTTAAATCCATCCAACAGCCNTTTTTTGCACACGTAGCTAATATNTCTCCTTGTATTTTAGTTCTNACTTTTCCANAACTAGATATTTNTTNTTTANCNTCTGAAATTTTAAAAATATTTTTGTTGTCTATTAAATCCCCATAATANGTNGCGTTGGATACTGGTTGATTGTTACAAGANNCAAAAATTAAAACGAAAATAATTGGTATATANTTCATATTTTTTTTCACAAACATATAAATATTATTTAGCTTTTTGAAATTTATTAAAATTTTTAAAAAACTAACNTTTTACAATCTCTTTTAAATCATAAAAAGTTNNTTTATTANTATTGTCTTCAAAAANTTTATCAATCATAAATTTNGCTANNTCCTCAACTCTTAANGGCTTAAGTGANTGNAANAAACCAAGTTTGTTAAANAATATTAAAACATTGATTAAGATTTTTTCATTTTTTCTAAGTAAATCTAAAGGTCTAANTAATGAGGCNGGTCTAAATATTTGAATTCTTTCNAAACTTAANTNANCTATATCATTTTCTAAANCACCTTTAATNTTCGGATAAAAAAATAAAGATTTTGAATTTGCNCCAACTGNAGAAACTANGGAATAATTCTTCACNCCATTTTTTAATGCAATTTTTGCAAANTTATATTGATATGTATAATCAACTAAATNTTGTTTTTTTCTAGATCCTGCATCTTTTAANGTTGTNCCCATAGCAGAAAATAATACATCNCCTACAATTTTATCNCTNTGCTNACTAATATTTGAAAAATCTATTTTATGTACAATTAATTTTTTGTTTTCNGAANTAATATTTTTTCTTACAAANATAGTTACNGATTTTATACNACTATTTTCTAACAATTGTGACACCAAGAACCGACCAACTGCACCAGTCGCCCCTATTACTANTGCATGAAATTGTTTCATCTTGTTTTGANAAAAAAAATATTAGGATTATTTTTGCAAAATAATAAATAATTACACAATAATTTAAGTACNCTNATAGTTTAANAAGATAAAAATTAATTATGAACAAGAANCGAATATTTGGCTATATATTATTAGGATTTGTTATTTCAATTTTTTTACAAAATATTTTTTCAGAAAAATCTTATGCATCNGTTNAGAGCGATTCACAGACGCCAAGCTTTGAAAATAGTAANACAANCAATAGTTATCCAGATTTTNTTTCTGCAGCAGATAANGCAATTGAATGTGTTGTACATATTAAGTCTAAGTATTTAAGTGATGAGTTATANGGNTATTATGATCCTTTTTATGGNAAAAGATTTTTTAAACATCCTAAAGAAAATATTGCTAGNGGNTCTGGAGTAATTATTTCAAATGACGGATATATTATTACCAANAGACATGTAATAAATAACGCAAAAGAAATTGAAGTTGTTCTTAACGATAAAAGAACTTATAGCGCAAAAATTTTAGGTGAGGACTCAAATAGTGATTTAGCTTTACTNAAGATTGATGAACNAGATTTAAATTTTATGCATTTTGATAATTCNAATGAACTTAAAGTTGGAGAATGGGTNCTTGCGGTAGGNAACCCATANAACCTNAACTCCACTGTTACAGCAGGAATAATAAGTGCNAAATCAAGAAAAATTAATATTTTAAATGATGGAGGCATTGAGTCATTTATCCAAACTGATGCCGCAATTAACTCTGGTAATTCTGGNGGAGCACTGGTTAATTTAGATGGAAATCTAATAGGAATCAACACCGCAATTCAATCAANGACNGGATCATTTTCTGGATATGGATTTGCAATACCTTCAAATATGGTNAAGAAAATCATNACAGATCTAAAAGAATACGGNGAGGTTAAAAGAGCTTNTCTGGGNATTTATATTNCTGATATCAATTCGCAANNACAAAAAGAACTAAAATTAAAAAATCTAGAAGGNGTTTTAATCTCAAAAGTTCTAGANAATAGTGCNGCCAGCAANGCTGGNATCGAAGACNTAGATGTAATTGTTAAAATCAATGACATTTCTGTAAATTCTACAAATCAACTTCATGAGGTTATTATTCAGTTTAANCCAGGAGATGAAATTGAATGTACAGTAATNAGAGGGNNTGAAANAAAGAGCTNTAACTTGTCATTGGGNTCATAAACACTTTATTCTTTATTTTATATAAAACTCTTTTTTATACGAGCCGTCATCAAAAAGAATAATATTAATACCCGGCTTTTTTTTGANATGCTCCAATCCAAAAATATCAAAGATTTTAANTATTNTCTTTTCCTGCTGTATAAGTTTATCATTAANANTTAGAGCATCTGTTTTTAATTTTAATCCAATTGGCCTGTGATCTGAAACATTATTTTCATAATTATTCCAACCATTCATATACTCGTCTAATTTAATTACTTCAACTCTAGATGTGGAATGTGAAAAATCTTGAAATAATTCATTTGTTATAAGGATATGATCTAAATGTGAAGGCCAAGACGGGTATGACCAGTTAGCTGATGTACTTTGAGCAATATTTATATCAGTAAAAAGATAATTTAAAGTATCATTAATTATATTAATAAATACATTGTGAACATTTGGATCAACTAAATTATCATTTAAATCTCCTAACACAATAACATTTTTAAATGAAAAATTGTTATCAACATATTGCTTCAAGTAATTAGCTGCCTGTTTCCTTCTATTTTCTTCATCATTAAAAATATTTAGATTTANAAATCCNTCNCCACAACATTTAAANTGATTATTAATTAATATATAATTTTTTCCAAAAAAATTGCAATCTAAAACTTGNGGAGANCTNGGAAATGCNTTCCAATATTGTTGACTAGTANATATTTCATACTGATCATTTACAGATATTGTATTAGAATTNTAAACATATGCTAAGCCNCCATAATAACTACTTTTAAANTAAGTTTCATAGCCCGAAATATTTGAAACAACCTGCTTTAATAAAATTGTATCATCTATTTCTTGTAAAGCATAAATGTCAGCATTTAAATTTCTAAGAATTTCTTCTACATAATTAGATGTTGANCTNTTTTTTGGAAACCANTCAATATTCCAACTNACAATGTCTAATGTTGTATCGGTACCAAACTCTAAATCATCTANANTCTGTGCATTTAATANATGANTAAATAAAAAAAAAATTAGGATTAATTTATTCATGCAATTGNTGCNGGATTTGCTCAGGTTCAGGTCTTGGTCTTAGAGGTTGATTATACCTCTCTGCATCTTCAATTATATAAATACATCTATAAATATCATCAGGATTTAATATTAATTTACCTTTNATNGAAGCAAATTCATCCATGAAAAATTTATCATTATTTGATTTTAAAACAAGTTCCGCAACAGTCTCTGGACCTCCTTTACCACAAAAAAAACAAGATGCAAANGGNCCTTTAGACAGCACATAAAAACCTTTAGAAGGATCNATTTCTAAGACATATCCAGTTAAGATAANTTCTTGGCCATTTAGTGCCATAACATCCATTCCNTAATTAGGATANAGTACATACTCATCTANTTCTTGAACATATAAATCAGAAAATTCTACATCTTCTAAATCNTTCCANGATAANTGNACCTGTGCAAATGAATAGTTTGCAAAAACNAATAAAAAAATAGTGATAATATTATTCATTTGATAGTATTTTAGGAATATTAATTNTATANACTGAAAGTGCAGGAATTAAAGAAGCTATAAAACCAATAATTAAAGCAGCAATTAANAGNNNTANTTCGCTNTTNATCATTGATAAGTCAATATTTGTAAAACTCTGATTTTGATTTGTAAATGANGAGATNATAACNAAGCTAAATCTACTTATTAATAAACCAAAAAATGTTCCTAGNACAGACAATGACAAACCCTCTAAAAATATTAATTTGATCAATTGAATTCTTGTAGCGCCATGCACNCGCATNAGTGCNAGCTCATATCTACGTTTCTTTAAAGAGTTAAATAGNGTAATAAAAATACTAATNCCTGAAACTAACATAATAATTAAGGCTATTATATTAATTGTNTTTATTCCAAAACCAATTAAGCTNGTAAGNCTATTNATTTCAAATANTGGGATTGCAGCCTGCATATTAGTCTCCTCATTAATTTTTCTTGGAATTTGAACTAAACCAACAGGACTNTTAAATTTAACNAGCATTGCTGTTATCATTTTGTTNGCATCATCATAAGAGTGATTNTCATGATTATGATCGTGATCGCTATGGTCATGAGANTGATGNTCATGACTGTGATNGTGATCGCTATGGTCATGAGAATGATGATCATNACTGTGATNGTGATNGCTATGNTCATGAGAATGATCATCTTCACAATCATCATGCTCCTCATGAACTTGCCAAACACTTTTTAAATTTGTTAAAATTAAATTGTCNGCAACAGAATATGATTGTTTTAAAATACCAACAACAACATATGCATGATTATCNTGAATATGACCATGATCATCAAATCCATGAGTNCCNAAAAACTTNTCTCCAACTTTTAAATTTTTATTGGATGCCACTGAACTTCCTAAAACAGCCTGCATACTCCTACTCCATTTTTTACCTTGACTTANTTCTAGATTATATAAATCAAAATATTTTTCGTTTGTACCAACAATTCTATATCCTTTATAGGTGTCACCATATGACAATGGGATAGTAAAATCAACCAATACATTTTTATTTAATGATTTTGCTTCTTTGTATGAAATGTTNCCTGTTGGCTTATCCAAATGATATACACTTGANAATATTAATTGTAATGGACTCCCTTTCGCTCCAACCACCATATCTATACTTCTTAAATTATTGTCAAGCTGTTTCTCAATATGATTATTAAGTATTAGTAGAATTGAAATAATACCAACTCCCAAGCTCATTAGCAACAAACTCAGTAAAGTTGTTGATGGTTTTGATAGTATATTAGTAAATGCCAGTCTNCTTATATTCATAACTTTATTGAATTTTTAAAATGCTTTTTNAGCCTNGCATCGTGAGTNATNATTATTAATTTACATTTANTNAGTTGTGATTGCTCTTTTAATAAACTAACAACNAAATCACAATTATTATCGTCCAAAGAAGAAGTTGGCTCATCTGCTAAAATTAAATTTGGTTTTTTTACTAANGCTAAAGCNATAGATGCTCTTTGTTTTTCTCCNTGACTAAGATCATTTGGTTTTGNATATATTTTATCNTTTAAACCNACCTGATTTAAAAGCTCAATTACAACATTTTTATCTTGATGGTTTTTNGATAAAAAAAGTGANAANAAAAGGTTATCNATTANGTTTANATTATTNACAAAATATGGGCTTTGAAAAATTATACCTATATTTTTTCCTCTAAACTTGTCTAAATCTTTANTNCTTAAGTCTGAATAATTAGTTCCATTTANAGTAATCNANCCAGATTGAGGTAANAACAATCCNCCCAAAATNTTTANAAAAGTTGTTTTNCCAACTCCTGAATCACCTANAATTAANAAATCTTCAGTNGAATCTAAANNAAAATCTGGAAATTCAAATGNATTATTTGNGTNATANGAATATTTTATTGACTTTGCTGNTAACATTTTTAATTATTTATACATGAATTACAATANCCNTCGTAAACTAATTTTAAATTTTCAACCTTNAAACCATCAAGCTGATTAGTGTTTTCAACTTTTATACTTTCTAANCAAAATGTCTGTTCACATGCATAACAAATAAAATGNCCATGANTATGAGCATGNGAACCATTCTTGCATTCATTTTNATTACACANAGAATATCTTGTGAAGTTTTTACTNTCAGGAACTTTGTGNATTANACATTTTTTTTCAAAACTTTTTAAGGANCTGTAGATTGTAACTTTATTTACAGTNCTATTAAAATNNTCCAATATTTCNAAAACTGATAAGGACTTTTTTGAATAAAATAATTTAAGTANATCTACTCTAAATTTTGTTTTATTTATATTGTTTTCTGNTAAAATTGATTTTATTTTATTCATAATAAAATTATATTAACAAAAATATAAAAAATTGCAACCCATTTGCAGATAAAAAAATAAAAACTATTTTTGNACAAATTTAATAAATGAAANTTACAGCTCCTTANAACTACGACAGTATTGGAATGATAGCAGGAACTCTATGCGCCATACATTGTATTGCNACTCCATTTCTTTTTGTTGCTAAGGCATGCTCGGCAGTTTGTTGTGCAGACGCTCCNTTNTGGTGGAAAGCTNTTGANTATATATTTTTAGTGATTTCGTTTATTGCGATTTTGTTTATTACAAAAAATATGTCTATTAAATGGTTAAAAAATTCCTTTTGGATTTCATGGACAGNACTTCTTTTAACCATTTTAAACCACTCAATTGAAATAATTTCAATACCAGATTATTTTATTTATTTTCCAGCTGGAGCAATAATTATTCTTCATTTTTACAATATGAAATTTTGTAAATGTGCAGATGATAGTTGTTGTGCTTCTAAAATTATTNAATAGCNACTATTTTTTTTAATTTTTCATTAANACCACCATAATCAGCCCACTCCCATATTTCCTTNATTTTATTATCTAAAAAATTAATTGTTTGGTAACCAGAATATTCAANTTTATTTGAATCNACTGAAAAAACAGCACCATAATAAACTCGAACACTACCATCTAGTTCATAATTATTTTTATCAAGTCCTGGCATATAAATTACATGTACTATCTCAAGTAAAATATTTGACTTTTTAAGTTTATTTAAGTTGTTAATGTATTCTAACTTATTTGTTTGTATCCCCTTTCTAAAGCCTTCAGGATAAGAATTAAAAATAAAATCATTTGTATAGTATGAAGAAATATTGATAACATTTCCATTCTCACTTTTAAAAAAACTATTGATTTGCTCAATTAAAGCTTTAACTTCATTACAATTTTTTTCGTACTCTTTAAATTTCATATTACAAGATGAAAATGATAAACCTTATAAAATTAATATATTTTTAGAAAAGCTTATTATACATCAAATTATCAAAATTGTATTTTTTTCTCAACATAACCATTTTCGTAAATATATAGCAATATACCATCTATTCTATTTACTTGTTCTCTTCCTAACAAATCCGTGATTTTAATCAGTTTAGAACCCGAAAATACCTGCGTATTAACTACAGATGTTGGTGGATTATTTCCATTTATAATTTTCATCACTCCCACTTCCTCATCTCCTTGAGCGTCCGTATCGTTAAATATTACAAAACCATTATCAATTAAAAAACCATATTCAGTAGCAGTATTTACATTTCCTTGACAGTATACATAACTATTTTTAATGTCACCGTTCCAATCAGCAACCAGCACCCATCCGTTCCAAATATCAGATGATAAAAAAGGAGGATTAGTTGCACTATAACTCCCCTCATCTCCTGTACCACCAAACATATATATACCATCTGATCCAATTTTTATTCCATAAAGCTCGTTTCTAATATGATCCAAACTGTAGTCTCTAGGATTTGCATAATGTTTTTTCCAATTAACATTAGTAAGTGTATCTAGACTTATACATGAGTAATCAAATGGATCACCTGCACCTGATCTGCCGGAGTGACCTCCATAATACAAAACATCATCCTTAGAAATTGTTAGATCAGCAGGTATAATTTCAGACGAATTAGGTATGTAGTTAGACCATAATTGATTGCCAAGTTTATCT
>NZWA01000051.1 GCA_002697505.1 Flavobacteriales bacterium
GAAATTTTTGAGGTTGGAGATTTTGTTACTGTTTCGGGTACTTCTAAAGGAAAAGGTTTTCAAGGTGTTGTGAAACGACATAATTTTAGAGGTGTTGGAGATGCAACTCATGGTCAACATAATAGAATGAGAGCTCCTGGTTCTATTGGAGCTGCATCGTATCCTGCTAGAGTTTTTAAGGGAATGAGAATGGCGGGGCAAACTGGAAATGCTAAAGTGAAGGTTGAGAACTTAGAAGTTCTTAAGATTATGTCAGAAAAGAATATAATAGTTGTTAAAGGTTCTGTTCCTGGCGCGAGAAATTCATATATAACAATAGAAAAATAATGAAAATAGTAGTACATAAGACTTCAGGTAAAGAAACAACTAAGAAGGTTGATTTAAATAATAATGTTTTTGGATTTACTCCAAATGATCATGCTATATATTTAGACGTAAAACAATATTTAGCTGCACAAAGATCAGGTACACATAAAGCCAAAGAAAGATCAGATGTTAAAGGAAGTAGAAGAAAATTAAGAAAACAAAAAGGAAGTGGTGCTGCTAGAGTCGGTGATATAAAAAATCCTTTATTTAGAGGAGGAGGAAGAGTATTTGGTCCTCGTCCAAGAAAGTATGATTTAAAAGTTAATAAAAAGGTTAAAAGAATTGCAAGAAAGTCTGCCTTATCTTATAAAGCTAAGGATAAAAATATCATTGTTTTAGAGGATTTTACAATCGATACTCCAAAAACAAAACAGTATTTAGATATATTAACAAATTTTGGTTTGCAAGACAACAAAACTTTATTAGTACTTTCTCAGGCTAATGAAAATATATTTTTGTCATCAAGAAATTTAAAAAAAGCTCGAGTAGTTCTAGCATCAGAGCTAAATACTTATGACGTGATGAACACGAATAAATTGATGCTTTTAGAATCATCAATAAAAGAAATTGAAAAAAACTTTTAAATATAAAAATGAATATTGTTAAAAAACCAATTATTACTGAAAAGATGACTGATCAAAGCGAAAAGTACAATCGTTTTGCATTTGTTGTTGATAAGAATGCCAATAAGATTGAGATAAAAAAAGAAGTTGAAAAAATGTACGATGTGGTAGTAATATCAATTAAAACAATGGTATGTATTGGTAAGAAAAGAGTTAGAGGTACCAAATCAGGAATGATTGTTGGAAAAACATCTACTTACAAAAAGGCAATAGTTACACTTGCTGAAGGTGACAGTATAGATTTTTATAGTAATATATAATAACAAATATGGCATTAAAGAAATATAAACCAATTACACCTGGGCAACGACACAAAGTAGCTATTACTTTTGATGAGATTACAACCTCTAGACCAGAGAAAAGTTTGCTTCTAAAGAAGAAGAGGACTGGTGGTAGAAATGATACTGGTAAGATGACTATTGAGAATGTTGGTGGAGGTCATAAAAAAAGGTACAGAATCATAGATTTCAAAAGAGATAAAAAAGATGTTAAATGTAAAGTAGCAACTATAGAGTACGATCCAAACAGAACTGCTAACATTGCTTTACTTCATTTTGTTGATGGTGAAAAAAGATATATAATTGCTCCTGATGGACTTAAAGTTGGAATGGAGTTATTGTCAGCTAAAAATGCACCAATTAACGTTGGAAACACTTTACCTTTAAGCGAAATTCCATTAGGTACAACGGTACATAATGTTGAATTAAGACCAAAGCAAGGAGGGATACTGGCAAGAAGCGCAGGTTCTAGTGCTCAATTAATGGCGAGAGATGGAAAGTATGCAACTGTTAAACTTTCTTCCGGTGAAATTAGAAAAATTTTAATTACATGTTTAGCTACGATCGGTTCAGTATCTAATCCACAACATCAGTTACAAGTTTCTGGAAAAGCAGGAAGAAGTAGATGGAAAGGAAGAAGACCAAACGTTCGAGCAACTGTAAAAAATCCTGTAGATCATCCAATGGGTGGTGGAGAAGGAAAGCATTCAGGAGGTTTACCTAGAAATAAGAACGGTGTACCTGCTAAGGGATATAAAACAAGAGATAAGAAGAAGAATTCAAATAAATACATAATAGAAAGAAGAAAATAATTTTATGGCAAGATCATTAAAAAAAGGACCATATATTCATTACAAACTACAAAGAAAAGTTGATGCAATGAACGAATCAGGTAAAAATTCAGTTATAAAAACTTGGTCAAGAAGTTCTATGATTTCACCAGATTTTGTCGGTAAAACGTTTGCTGTTCATAATGGTAAACAGTTTATTCCTGTTTTTGTTACTGAAAACATGGTTGGACATAAATTAGGTGAGTTTTCTCCAACTAGAACGTATAGAGGACATGGATCAAATAGAAAAAAATAAAAAATGGGTGCAAGAAAAAGAATAAAATCAGAAAAAATTAAGGAAGCAAAGAAGAAAGTTGCTTTTGCTAAACTAAATAATTGTCCAACCTCTCCAAGAAAAATGAGGTTAATTGCTGATTTGATTAGAGGAATGGATGCTGACAAAGCCTTATCCCAATTAAAACATAATCCTAAAGAAGCTTCTGCAAGAATGGAGAAATTATTATTATCTGCTTTGTCTAATTGGGAAGCTAAAAATGAAGGTACAAGCATAGATCAGGCAAACTTATATGTTTCAGAAGTTCGTGTTGATTCTGGTAGGATGTTAAAAAGAATTCAGCCGGCTCCACAAGGAAGAGCACATAGAATCAGAAAAAGATCAAATCATGTAACTCTAGTAGTTGACAGTAGATTAAAAAACAATTAATAATTATGGGTCAAAAAACAAATCCAATAGGAAACAGATTAGGACTTATCAGAGGATGGGAGTCAAACTGGTATGGTGGTGATAATTTTGGTGAAAAATTATCTGAAGATGCTAAGATTAGAAAATATCTTAAGGTAAGATTGTCAAAAGCTAGTGTGTCAAGAATTGCAATTGAAAGAACTTTAAAGTTAGTTACTGTTACAATACATACGGCTCGACCAGGAATTATTATAGGTAAAGCGGGGCAAGAAGTAGAAACATTAAAGAACGAAATTAATAAAATCACTAACAAAGATGTACAAATAAACATTTTTGAAGTGAAGAGACCTGAGCTTGAAGCTACTTTAGTAGCTGATAGTATTTCAAGACAAGTAGAAGGTCGTATTTCATACAAAAGAGCCATAAAAATGGCTATCGCATCAACAATGAGAATGGGTGCGGAGGGAATTAAAGTTCAGGTGTCGGGAAGGTTAAATGGAGCTGAGATGGCTAGATCTGAAATGTATAAAGACGGTAGAACACCTCTTCATACTTTTAGAGCAGATATTGACTATGCTCTTTCTGAGGCTTTGACCCAATACGGATTAATTGGAATTAAAGTATGGATATGTCGAGGAGAGGTGTACGGTAAAAGAGACTTAATGCTACATTTTAAAAATCCTAAGAAAAAAAGTATTGGTAATAAAGCTAAAAATAGAAGAAAATAATTTAATAAATAATATAAAATGTTACAGCCAAAGAAAACAAAGTTTAGAAGAATGCAAAAGGGCAGAATGAAAGGTAATGCTCAAAGAGGTCATAGATTATCATTTGGTTCGTATGGAATTAAAGCATTAGAAGAATGTTGGATGACAGCACGTCAGATTGAAGCTGCTCGTATTGCGGTAACAAGATACATGAAAAGACAAGGTCAAGTTTGGATTAGAATATTTCCTGATAAACCTATAACTAAAAAACCAGCTGAGGTAAGAATGGGTAAGGGTAAGGGTGCTCCTGAATATTGGGCTGCTACTGTTAGTCCAGGTAGAATCTTATTTGAAGTAGATGGTGTTGAAGGTGAGGTAGCTAAAGAAGCATTAAGATTAGCTTCACAAAAGTTACCAATTAAAACAAAATTTATAATAAGAAGAGATTTGCAACAATAAAAATATGAAACAAAACGAACAAATATTGAAAGATATTCCAGATCAAGAGCTACAAGAAAAACTTGAGCAAGAAAGAGATAAATTGATGAAAATGAAGATGAGTCATTCAGTTTCACCATTAGAAAATCCGATGACTATAAAGTATACTAGAAGATCTATAGCTAGAATACTTACTGAAATCTCAAGTAGAAAACTAAAAAAGTAAATATGGATAGAAATTTAAGAAAAGAAAGAATAGGGGTAGTTGCAAGTAATAAAATGGAGAAGTCTATAGTAGTTTCAATTGAAAGACGTGTTAAACACCCTTTATATGGAAAGTTTGTAAAAAAGACATCAAGGTTTGTTGCTCATGATGAAAAAAATTCATGCAATGAAGGTGATACTGTTCGTATTATGGAGACAAGACCATTAAGTAAAAGTAAGAATTGGAGACTAGTAGAAATAATTGAAAGAGCTAAATAATGATACAACAAGAGTCAAGATTAAAAGTAGCAGATAATAGCGGAGCTAAAGAAATACTTTGCATTAGAGTTCTAGGGGGAACAAAAAAGCGTTATGCTTCTGTAGGTGATAAGATAGTAGCAACTGTTAAGGAAGCGACGCCTTCAGGAAATATTAAAAAAGGTCAGGTTGTAAGAGCTGTTGTTGTAAGAACAAAAAAAGAAGTTAGAAGAGTAGATGGTTCTTACATCAGGTTTGGTGATAATGCTTGTGTTATAATTGATGAAAATGGACAAATGAAAGGAACTCGTGTTTTTGGTCCTGTTGCAAGAGAGTTAAGGGATAATGATTTTATGAAAGTTGTGTCGTTGGCACCTGAGGTATTATAAAATTTATATTTATGAGTAAAATAAAGATTAAAAAGGATGATACAGTTTTAGTTAAAACTGGAAATTCAAAAGGTAGCAAAGGAAAGGTTATTAGAGTTTATCCTAAGTTAAAGAGAGCTTTAGTTGAAGGTGTAAATATGGTTTCTAAACATACTAAACCCAATGCTGAAAATCCACAGGGTGGAATTATAAAAAAGGAGGCTACCATACACATATCAAATTTAATGTTAGTTGATCCTAAAACTGGTGAGCCAACAAAAATTGGAAGGAAAAAAGATGAAAAAACTGGAAAAATAGTAAGATTTTCAAAAAAATCAGGAGAATTAATTTAGTTATGAAATATATACCAAGATTAAAGAAAAAGTATAATGAAGAGATAGTTAATAACTTAAAAGTTAACTACAAGTCTGTTATGCAAGTTCCAAAGCTAGTTAAGATTTGTTTAAATCAAGGTGTTGGAAGTGCAGCTACAGATAAAAAGCTTATAGAAGCAGCTCAAAATGAGATGACATTAATTACTGGTCAAAAAGCTATGCTTGCCAAATCAAAAAAAGATATTTCTAATTTTAAATTACGAAAAGGTATGCCAATAGGTGTGATGGTTACTCTAAGAGGTGAAAAAATGTACGAGTTTTTAGATAGATTGATTACATCAGCCATACCTAGAATTAGGGATTTTAATGGGGTTCCTTTAAAAGGATTTGATGGAAGAGGAAATTATACGTTGGGAATTAAGGAGCAAATTGCATTTCCTGAAATAAGTATTGATAAAATAAATAAGGTAACTGGTATGGATATTACATTTGTAACAAATACTGATTCTGATCATGAAGCACTACAGCTTTTAAAAGAATTAGGAATACCATTTAAAAAAGAAAAAAATAATTAAATATGGCTAAAGAATCAATGAAAGCTCGTGAGGTAAAAAGAGCAAAATGTGTTGAAAGATATGCGAAAAAAAGAGCAGAATTAAAAGCTGCAGGAGATTATGAAGGATTACAAAAACTTCCTAAAAATGCCTCGCCAATAAGGATGCACAATAGATGTAAAATAACTGGAAGACCAAGAGGATACATGAGACAATTCGGTATCTCAAGAGTAATGTTTAGAGAAATGGCGAATTTTGGGTTAATTCCTGGAGTTAAAAAAGCAAGTTGGTAAAAAATAAGAATTTTAAAGATTAGATATGTTTACAGATCCAATATCAGATTATTTAACAAGAATTAGAAATGCTCAAATGGCTGGCTTAAAAGTTGTTGATATTCCATCTTCAAAAATTAAGCAAGCAATAACGAATATACTACATGAAAAAGGTTATATACGTAATTTTAGGTTTGAGGAAACAAAAAATAATCAAGGTAATATTAAGATTGCACTTAAATATAATATTAATACTAATATGCCAGCTATTAAGAAGTTAATTCGTGTAAGTAAGCCTGGCCTCCGTAAGTATGCTGATGCCAAAAACTTACCAAGAGTAATTAACGGACTTGGAATAGCCATAATTTCTACATCTAAAGGAGTAGTTACTGATAAAGAAGCTAGATCTTTGAATATTGGTGGTGAGGTTTTATGTCATATTTATTAAATTTTAAAAATTATGTCAAGAATAGGAAATAGTCCAATAGAAATAAAAGAAGGTGTCAATTTAACAATAAATGAAAATATTGTTACCGCAAAAGGTAGTTTTGGGGAGATGTCATGTGTTTTTGATCCTGTAATTTCAGTAGAAATTAAAGATAATAATGTATTACTAACAAGAAATTCTGATGATAAAGACATAAGATCTAAGCATGGTCTCTACAGATCCCTAATTAACAATATGGTTATTGGTGTAGATAAAGGTCATTGCAAAAAATTAGAATTAAGAGGTGTTGGATACAGGGCGAGTGTTCAGGGAGATATGTTAGATATTTCTGTAGGCTATTCTCACAATATAATTTTTCAAATACCGCCTAATCTAAAAGTTACAGCTGAAACAGAAAAAGGAAAAGCTCCAATTATTTCTATTTCAGGATGTGATAAGCAAGTTGTAGGTGCATATGCTGCAAGAATTAGAGCTGAAAGAAAACCAGAGCCTTATAAAGGAAAGGGTATAAGATATGTTGATGAATATGTAAGAAAGAAAGCAGGTAAAACAGCTGCTTCATAAATAAACTTAAGAAAATGAATTCTAAAAAACAAGCAAGAAAAAAAGTAAGATCATCTATTAGAAGCAAAATTTTTGGTACGTCCGATGTTCCAAGACTAGCTGTATTTAGATCAAATAAACAAATATATGCTCAATTGATTGATGATACAGTTGGAAAAACTTTGGCAGCTGCTTCTTCAAATGACAAAAATCTTGCTAAATTTAAAGGAACAAAAATTGATCAAGCTACAGCTGTAGGAAAATCAATTGCCGAAAACGCGAAATCAGCAGGAATAGAAACTGTTGTTTTTGACAGAGGAGGTTTTCTATACCATGGAAGAGTAAAAGCATTAGCTGAATCAGCTAGAGAATCAGGACTAAAATTTTAAATATTATATATGTTAAAAATAGCNCAAAATAAAAGAGTAAGGGTTTCTGCAGACATTGAGCTTAAAGANAGGTTAGTTGGTGTTCAAAGAGTAGTAAAAGTAACTAAAGGNGGAAGAGCATTTGGTTTTTCAGCAATAGTGGTTGTAGGAGATGAAAAAAGNATAGTAGGAATTGGACTTGGAAAATCNAAGGATGTATCTACAGCAATACAAAAAGCAATAGAATCTGCAAAAAAGAATTTAGTAAAAGTACCTATTTTTAAGGGNACAATACCTCANGANCAAGCATCAAANTANAGTGGCTCACAAGTANTAATTAAGCCAGCTTCAAATGGTACTGGTGTNAAGGCAGGAGGGGCAATGAGAGCNGTTTTAGAAAGTGCTGGTGTTAAAGATGTATTNGCTAAATCNAAAGGNTCATCAAATNCACATAATTTAGTTAAGGCTACACTTAAGGCATTNTTAGAGTTNAGAGATCCTTTAACTGTAGCTACACANAGAGGAGTATCTTTGGANAAGGTGTTCAACGGATAAAATAATANAATGGAAAANNTTAAAATAGTACAAATNAAAAGTAAAATTGGAAGACCCAAAGATCAAAAAAGAACATTAGAAGCANTAGGTCTNAAAAAGATTAATGGTNTAGTTGAGCACAATGNAACACCNCANATTATAGGTATGATAAATAAAGTNAAACATCTTATNAAGATATTGAAATAATTTTTTATAATGGAATTACATAACTTAAAACCAGCAAANGGAGCTGTTAAAAACGNNAAANGAATAGGTAGAGGTGAAGGNTCAAAAAAAGGNGGNACNTCTACAAGAGGGCATAAAGGAGCNAAATCAAGATCAGGTTANTCTAAAAAAATTGGTTTTGAAGGTGGNCAGCAACCTCTTCAAAGAAGAGTTCCAAAATTTGGTTTTACGAATCCAAACAGAGTTGAATANAANACNGTAAANTTGGACGTTTTACAATCACTTTATGATGCTAAAAAAATTAAAANTAAAGTTNTTAAAGATGACTTGNTTAAAAATGGTCTNGTACAGAAAAGAGATTTAGTTAAGGTTTTAGCAAGAGGTGAATTAAAATCTAAATTAGAAGTTACTGCTAANGCATTTTCAAGTAAAGCTANAGANATAATTGAAAAATTAGGTGGNAAAGCAATTATAATTGATNAAAAATGAAAAAATTAGTTTCTACAATTAGAAATATTTGGAATATTGAGGATTTAAGAAATAGAATACTAGTNACNNTAGGTATTTTAGCNATTTATAGATTTGGATCGTNTGTTGTTATTCCTGGTATTGANGCNAGTGCATTANCTGCATTTAATGAAAGTCGAGGTAATTCNGANGGNTTGTTNGGNCTNTTGAATATGTTTACTGGTGGAGCATTTAANCAAGCATCTATNTTTGCATTNGGNATAATGCCATATATTTCTGCATCTATTGTTGTTCAATTNTTAGGAATGGCAATNCCTTATTTTCAAAAATTNCAGAAGGAGGGTGAAAGTGGTAGAAGAAAAATAAATAATATAACAAGNTGGTTAACNATNNTNATNACAGGTGGTCAGGCTCCAGGTTANTTAGCTTANACTAGATCAACTTTTCCGCAAGANGTATTTATTATACCATCTGGAATGCCTGANTGGTTTTGGGGTTTTTCTGCAGTAATAATTTTAGTAACCGGTACAATGTTTGTAATGTGGTTNGGTGAGAAAATAACTGATAGAGGNATTGGTAATGGTATTTCNTTNCTNATAATGATNGGNATTATAGCTAGTTTNCCTCAATCATTAATGCAGGAATTTGTATCNGCATTAAGTAGCACTGGNGGAGGATTNGTTATGTTTATGGTTGAAATGCTTGCNNTNCTNATAGTAATAACNGTTTCTATATTGTTAGTACAAGGAACNAGAAGAATACCGGTNCAATATGCTAAGAGAATAATTGGAAANAAACAATATGGTGGAGTNAGACAATTTATTCCATTAAAGGTAAATGCNGCTGGAGTAATGCCAATTATATTTGCACAGGCAATTATGTTTGTNCCAATTACTTTAGTTGGTTTTTCAGAGTCTGAAGGAGCTCAAGGAATTGCTGCNGCTTTGAGTGATTTTGGAGGGTTATGGTATAATNTATTGTTTTTTATAATGATTGTNTTATTTACATATTTTTATACTGCNATAACAGTTAATCCAAATCAAATGGCTGATGATATGAAAAAAAATGGAGGATTTATTCCTGGNGTTAAACCAGGACGAGCAACTGCAGATTATTTAGATACTATTATGTCAAGAATTACTTTCCCTGGATCTTTATTTTTAGGNTTTGTNGCAATTNTNCCTGCTTTTGCAATGGCAGCTGGTGTTAANATTCANTTTGCNCAATTNTACGGGGGTACATCTTTGCTGATTTTAGTAGGAGTTATTTTGGATACATTACAACAAATTGAAAGTCATTTNTTAATGCGTCATTATGATGGTTTAATGAAAACTGGAAGAATAAAGGGNAAATCTTCNGGAAGTATGATGTAATAATTATATTNTTTATGATCAATTATAAGACAGAANAAGAAATAGATTTAATAAGAGAAAGNTCNTTNCTTGTAGCNAAAACNCATGCNTATATAGCATCATNTATAAAACCTGGTGTNNCNGGANTATATNTGGATAAAATTGCAGAAGANTATATTAGAGATAATGGAGGNATTCCTGCATTTAAAGGTTATCAAAGCTTTCCNAACTCTTTATGTATATCTCCTAATGAAAAAATAGTACATGGTATTCCTAATGACAAAAGTTTTGANGAAGGTGATATAGTTTCAATTGANTGNGGAGTACTAATGAATAGTTACTATGGAGANTCAGCNTANACATATTCAGTTGGAGAAATTAANAAAGANAANAAGGANTTAATCGAAGTAACAAAACANTCNTTGTATTTAGGAATTGANAAAGCAGTAGATGGAAATAGNATNGGNGATATTGGTNANGCAATTCAAAATTATGTNGAAAATNTAGGNTATGGTGTNGTAAGNGAATTAGTTGGTCANGGNGTTGGAAANAATTTACANGAATCTCCNGAAGTNCCGAANTATGGTAGTAGAGGTNANGGNGTNNTATTNAAAGAAGGAATGGTAATTGCNATCGAACCTATGATAAATGTTGGGTGTNAAAACATAACACAACATNATGATGGNTGGACAATNACAACACTNGACAATAANCCNTCTGCTCATTTTGAGCANACAGTAGTTGTANGAAAAAATAAAGCAGAGATTTTATCAAGTTTTGTAGAAATAGAAAAAATAACAAATGGCAAAGCAAGCTAATATAGAATTAGATGGAACNATCAAACAAGCATTGTCAAATGCNATGTTNAGAGTTGAGCTTGAAAATGGACATGAGGTTGTAGCNCATATTTCAGGAAAGATGAGAAAGTTTTATATAAAATTACTTCCNGGAGATAAGGTTAAACTAGAAATGTCCCCTTATGATTTATCTAAAGGAAGAATAACATACAGATACTAAAATTAAATAAAATGAAAGTAAAAGCATCAGTTAAAAAAAGAAGNGAAGATTGTAAAATTGTTAAACGAAAAGGAAGGGTTTATGTTATTAATAAAAAAAACCCNAGATANAAACAAAGACAAGGATAATTATGGCAAGAATTAAAGGAATAGATTTACCAAAAAATAAAAGAGGAGTTATAGCTCTTACGTANATNTACGGAATNGGATCNTCATTTGCTAAAGATATTTTAAAAAAAGCTAATNTTTCTGAAGATATCAAGGTAAAAGATTGGTCAGANGATCAAACATCTTCTATTAGAAGTTTAATTAACGATCAATATACTGTTGANGGTGAATTAAGAGCTGAAACAAAAATGAATATAAAGAGNTTAATGGATATTGGATGTTACAGAGGTATTCGTCATAGAACNGGTCTTCCANTAAGNGGTCAAAAAACNAAAAATAATTCAAGAACAAGAAAAGGNAAGAGAAAAACAGTTGCTAACAAAAAGAAATAATTCATGGCAAAATCAAGAAAAAAGAATCAAGTTAAAGTAGANCCAGANGGTCAAGCTCATATTCAGGCTTCATTTAATAATATTATAATATCATTAACNAATAANAGTGGACAAGTNATATCTTGGTCATCTGCTGGTAAAATGGGNTTTANAGGATCAAAGAAAAATACACCATATGCNGCACAGATGGCTGCNGAGGATTGTGCNAATGTTGCTTTNGAAAAAGGATTNAANAGAGTAGTTGTNTATGTTAAAGGGCCTGGTCAAGGNAGAGANTCAGCAATAAGAACAATNCATAATACAGGAATTTTAGTTACNGAGATTATTGATGTTACNCCNTTGCCACACAATGGATGTAGACCCCCAAAAAAGAGAAGAGTTTAAAAATTAATATAATTTAAAATAAAATNAATATGGCTAGATACACAGGACCTAAATCAAGAATTGCAAGAAAATTTGGTGAGCCAATTTTTGGTCCAGATAAAGCTTTTACCAAAAAGAACTATCCACCCGGTCAGCATGGAAANCAGAAAAGAAGAGGNAAACAATCTGAATATGGTATTCAGCTAATGGAGAAGCAAAAGGCAAAATTTACTTATGGTATTTTAGAAAAACAATTTTCTAATTTATTTAAAGAAGCTCTTAGNAGAAAAGGNGTTACTGGAGAAAATTTATTACAAATGTGTGAAATGAGACTTGANAATGTTGTTTATCGTTTAGGTATAGCTCCNACAAGAAGNGCTGCTAGACANNTAGTTACACATAAGCATATNAATGTTAATGGTAAAAATTGTAATATNCCTTCATATGCANTAAGTGTTGGTGATGAGATNTCTGTTCGAGAAAAATCTACNTCANTACTGGNTATTANTAACTNTATTTCTAATGAAGATCATGTTAANATGGATTGGTTAGAGTTTAATAGTCAAAATAAAGTAGGAAANTTNCTTTCAGCTCCNGAAAGAATTCAGATTCCTGAAAATATNAAAGAACAGTTAATCGTAGAATTATATTCTAAATAATAATAATNAAAAAAAAATAAAAATGGCAATATTAAANTTTCAAAAGCCTGATGAGGTTGTTATGATAAATGAAGAAAATAATANTGGTAGTTTTGAATTCAGACCNTTNGAACCTGGATATGGATTAACTATTGGTAATGCATTAAGAAGAGTNTTGTTNTCTTCATTAGAGGGNTATGCTATTACTTCAATAAAGATTTCTGGNGTTGATCATGAGTTTTCAACTATTAAGGGTGTNGTACAAGACGTNACNGAGATAATTTTAAATTTAAAGCAAGTAAGATTTAAACAACANATAGANTCTATTGANGATGAGAAAGCAACTTTGAAAGTTAAAGGTNANAATGTTACAGCAAANGACATAGCAAGTAGNCTATCAAANTTTCAAGTTCTAAATCCTGAACAACTTATNTGTGANTTAGATAAAAATGNNNCTTTTGAAATGGAATTAACAATTTCTAAAGGTCGNGGCTATGTTTCNGCTGAAGATAATCAAAAAGAAGATTTATCAATAGGTACAATTGCTATTGANTCTGTTTTTACCCCAATTAAAAATGTTAACTATAATATTGAGGATTATCGAGTTGGACAAAAAACAGATTTTGAAAAATTAAATGTAAATATAACAACAGACGGCTCTNTTGAACCAAAAGANGCATTAACTGATGCTGCAAAAATTTTAATTCAACATTTTATGTTATTTTCTGATGAAAAAATTAATTTAGAAGAGGAAATNGTAGAAGAGTTTGATGAAGATACTTTACANATGAGACAGCTTTTNAAGACAGAATTAACGGANTTTGGTTTATCTGTAAGAGCNTTAAATTGTCTTAAAACTGCTGAAGTCTACACATTAGGAGAGTTAGTTGCATTTAAAAAGTCAGACATGTTAAAATTNAGAAATTTTGGAAAAAAATCTTTATCTGAGTTAGAAGAGTTAATCTTAGAAAAGGGACTTACTTTCGGTTTTGATGTTGATAAATATAATCTAGATAACGAATAAAAAAATGAGACACGGAAAAAAATTTAATCATTTAGGTAGAAAATCTGCTCATAGAAAATCNATGCTATCAAATATGGCATGCTCTTTAATTAAGCATAAAAGTATTAAAACTACATTAGCTAAAGCTAAAGCATTAAGGTTATATATAGAGCCAATATTAACAAAGTCTAAGAATGACACTACACATTCTAGAAGAGTTGTTTTTTCTTATTTAAAACAAAAAGAGGCGATTACTGAACTTTTTGGAGAAATAGCGGTAAAAATTAAAGATAGACCCGGTGGGTATCTACGTATTCTTAAAATTGGAAATAGATTAGGAGATAATGCTCAAATGGCTTACGTTGAATTGGTAGATTATAATGACGAATACGTTAACGATAAACCAAATAGAAAAAAATCAAGAAGAAAAAGAAAAAAATCTACTGGAGACAGTGTTACTACAAAAGAAGCTGTTACAGAAAAAAAAGATTTAGAAAAAGATGTGCCAGTAGCTGATGAAACACCAGTAGCTGAAGAAAAACCAGTAACTGAAGAAAAACCAGTAACTGAAGAAAAACCAGCAGCTGAAGAAACACCAGCAGTTGAAGAAACACCAGCAGCTGAAGAAACACCAGCAGTTGAAGAAACACCAGTAGCTGAAGAAACACCAGCAGCTGAAGAATCTTTAAAAACTGATAAGGAAGCTCCAGCTGATGAGGATAAAAAAGAGAAAGAGTAGGGGTATGTTATTAATAATATAAAAGGGTAAAACATTAAGTTTTACCTTTTTTTAAACGTATTTTTAATTTATGAAAGAATTTAAAAAACCTGGTATTCTACTTCTAGAAGACGGCACAATATATCACGGTCATTCAATTGGTTTTGAGGGCAAGGCTACTGGAGAATTGTGTTTTAACACAGGTATGACAGGTTATCAAGAAATTTTTACAGATCCTTCGTATTATGGTCAGTTAATGATTACTACTAATGCTCATATTGGTAATTATGGTGTTCATAAAAATGAAACTGAATCTGATGATATGAAAATTTCGGGATTGATTTGTAAAAATTTTAATTTAAATTTTTCCAGAGCTGCAGCAAATGAAAGTCTAAGAGAGTATTTTATTAGACAAGACAAAGTAGTTCTGTGTGATATAGATACTAGGTCAGTTGTACGCCATATAAGTGATAAAGGAGCAATGAATGCTATTATATCCAGTTCAGAAATGGATATTAACGTATTAAAGAATGAATTGAGCAATGTACCTTCTATGGAGGGTTTAGAACTTTCTTCATTTGTGACCACTAAAGAACCTTATTATTGTGGCGATGAAAATGCAAAATATAAAATTGCAGTTTTAGATTTAGGTGTTAAAAAAAATATTTTAAGATGTTTAGTAGATAGAGATTGTTACTTAAAAGTTTTTCCTATGAGTACATCTTATGAAACAATGTGTGAATGGAATCCTGATGGTTTCTTTTTGTCAAATGGACCAGGAGATCCATCTTCATTACATTCAGTAATACAAGAAACTAAAAAAATTATTAATGACGGTAGAGCTGTTTTTGGTATATGCTTAGGACATCAAATAATTGCTTTATCAGAAAATATTTCAACCTACAAGATGCATAATGGACATCGAGGAATAAATCATCCAGTAATTAATTTGTCAACTAGAAAGGCAGAAGTTACGTCACAAAATCATGGTTTTTCTATTTCTAGAGAAGATATTGATAATAATCCTGATATTGAAATAACACATTTAAATTTAAATGATTCGACTGTTGAAGGAATTAAGCTAAATAATAGAAATTGTTTTTCTGTTCAATTTCATCCTGAATCTTCTCCAGGACCTCATGATTCTCAATATTTATTTGATCAATTTATTAATAATATAAAAAAATAAAGTGTCTAAGATAAAAAANATACATGCNAGACAGATNATCGATTCAAGAGGTAATCCCACAGTTGAGGCAACGGTTACTACTTCATCAGGCTATANTAGTTCAGCTTCTGTTCCTTCAGGAGCATCAACTGGAAAGCATGAAGCTGTNGANTTAAGAGATAATGATAAAAATTTATATTTAGGAANNAGTGTATNTANTGCCGTTAATAAGATAAAAACTATATTAAACAATGAATTGGCAGGCATNTCTNTTTTTGATCAAAANTTAATTGATCAAAAAATGATTGATCTTGANNCAACAAATAATAAATCAAACTTAGGTGCTAATTCAATTTTAGCAGTTTCATTAGCNGTTGCTAAAGCAGCAGCACAAGATTCTGGNAAGTATTTGTTTAATTANCTAGCAATTGATAATGCAAATGAACTACCAATACCTATGATGAATATTTTAAATGGAGGTTCACATGCTGATAACAGTATAGATTTTCANGAATTTATGATTATGCCTACTGGTGCNAGTTCTTTTTCTCAGGCACTACAAATGGGTACNGAGGTNTTTCATAACTTAAAAAATGAGTTAAAAATTAATGGATACTCNACTAATGTTGGTGATGAAGGAGGTTTTGCTCCAAATTTAAAATCAAATGAAGAGGCAATAGAAATTGTTTTAAAATCCATAGAATCTGCAGGATACAGACCAGGTCATGATATTTATATTGCNATTGATGCGGCAGCTTCTGAGTTTTTTAATTCGGAAGAAAAGAAATATCATTTTCATAAATCTAGTGGTGAAAAGTTAACCTCATCTGAACTTGTTAATTACTGGAAAAATTGGACTAAAAAATATCCTATTTTATCTATTGAAGACGGATTAGATGAAGATGATTGGAANGGATGGAGTGAATTGACNGCAGAAATAGGNTCTAATGTTCAATTAGTAGGTGATGANTTATTTGTNACAAATTCCAAAAGACTTCAAAAAGGAATTAATAATGANGTTGCAAATTCTATTCTTATTAAATATAATCAAATNGGNACCTTATCAGAAACAATACANGCTATNAATCTTGCTAAGAAACATTCATACTTAACAGTTATGAGTCATAGATCAGGTGAAACTGAAGATGTATCNATTTCTGATTTATCTGTTGCATTCAAAACTGGTCAAATCAAAACTGGATCAATTTCTAGAACAGATAGGGTNGCGAAATACAATCAATTATTAAGAATTGAAGAAATACTTGGTGATANTGCTGTTTACAATGGTAAACACTTTAAGTTTCTTTAAATAAGTATTATATTAGCAGAAAAAAATGAGTAAAATAGCAGAGTTACATTATAATAATAAAATTTTTAAATTACCTGTAATTGAAGGTTCAGAAAATGAATCTGCTATTGATATAAGTAAGTTAAGAANTGAAGCGGCTCTGATCACGTTAGANCAAGGTTTTAAAAACACTGGTTCTACGAAAAGTTCTATAACCTTTTTAAATGGTGAAAAAGGANTCCTTAGATATAGAGGTTACTCTATNGAAGATTTAGCTGAAAAATCTTCATTTTTAGAGGTTTCCTATTTACTTATTTATGGNGAATTACCNAAGAAAGATCAGCTTGAAAGTTTTACTGAAGANATTTCTAAGCATACTTTAGTNCATGAGGATTTTAAATCAATCNTAGATGGTTTTCCATCAAAATCTCANCCAATGGGAGTCTTAGCTGCATTAGTTTCATCTTTGACTGCATTTTATCCAAAATCATTAGATCCGAATAGGTCTGCTGAAGAAGTAAATGGNACAATTATAAGAGCTATTGCCAAGTTACCTACTTTGGCAGCATGGAGTTTTAAAAATAGAATGAGGCAACCAGTAGTATANCCAAATAATAACTTTGGATATTGNGAGAATTTTATTAGAATGATGTTTTCATTACCAACTTTTGANTATGAAGTTAATCCTGTCGTTGCTAAAGCATTAGATAAGNTATTGATTTTACATGCTGATCATGAACAAAATTGCTCCGCTTCTACTGTAAGAATTGTTGGTTCNTCACACGCAAGTTTGTATGCTTCAGTTTCNGCNGGNATAGCNGCATTATGGGGTCCGTTACATGGTGGAGCAAATCAAGCTGTNATTGAAATGCTAGAAGCAATCAAAAATGCTGGTGGTGATANAGATAANTTTATTAATAGAGCTAAAGATAAAAACGACTCATTTAGATTGATGGGTTTTGGCCATAGAGTTTATAAAAACTTTGATCCAAGAGCTAAAATTATTAAAAAAGCTGCAGATGATGTTTTAAATCAATTAGGTATTAAAGATCCTNTTCTTGATATTGCTATGAAACTTGAGAGNGCTGCCTTAAAAGANGATTACTTTATTGAAAGAGGATTATATCCAAATGTNGATTTTTATTCAGGTATTATATANAGAGCTTTAGGAATCCCTACTGATATGTTTACNGTTATGTTCGCGTTAGGTCGTTTGCCTGGTTGGATTGCTCAATGGAAAGAAATGAGAGANAATCATGANCCAATTGGAAGACCAAGACANATATATACAGGANANAATCTTAGAAAATACATTCCTATTTCAAAANGATAGTAAACAATCGATATATGAAATATACTTCATTGGANGATTGTATTAATGATTTAAAAAAAACTGNTCAGTTAAAAATCATTACAAAGCAAGTAGATCCNGATTTAGAAATAGCCTCTATTCATCTTGAAGAATATAAAAAATCTGGAAAAGCTNTATTNTTTACAAATATNAAAGGAAGCAATTTTCCTGCTGTTTCAAATCTNTTTGGAACTCAAGCAAGGTCTGAGTATATTTTTCGTAAATCTATAAAAAGAGTTAAACATTTAATTGATTTAAAAATCAATCCAGTAAATGCATTNAAAAGTCCTNTAAAAAGNTTGNNAAATGCTTTTTATGCNCTGAANGCTCTTCCAAAAAAAATTTCATTTCCTAATAATTTTAAAGAAATTAGTTTANCNGANATACCACAAATTAGATGCTGGCCTAAAGATGGAGGTGCTTTTATAACATTACCGCAAGTTTATTCTGAAGATATAAATAANCCTGGNATAAGTAATTCTAACNTAGGAATGTANAGAATACANATTAGTGGAAANAAATATATTAAAGATAAGGANGTTGGTGTTCATTATCAAATTCACAGAGGTATTGGAATTCATCAAAAGAANGCTTTAAAAAAAAATCAACCATTAAAAGTTTCAATTTTNGTTGGAGGTCCACCTGCNCATTCTTTTTCTGCTGTAATGCCNCTGCCAGAAAAAATGTCTGAANTAAATTTTGCTGGAATTCTTGCTGGTAGAAGATTTAGATATTCTATTAAGGAAGATTATGTAATATCAGCTGATGCTGATTTTGTGATTTGTGGTGAAATGAGTTGCGATTTAAANCCTGAAGGTCCGTTCGGTGATCACCTAGGCTATTATAGCTTAAAACATGATTTTCCTTATTTAAAAATTCATAAGGTATATGCTAAAAATAATTCTATTTGGCCTTTTACAGTTGTAGGTNGACCACCACAAGAAGACTCTCAATTTGGAAAATTGATTCACATTATGACAGGTAATGCTNTAGAAAATGAAATACCAGGTCTTAAATGTGTAAATGCCGTTGATGAGGCNGGAGTTCATCCGCTATTATTAGCAATAGGAAGTGAAAGNTATACNCCATATAATCCTACTAAAAAACCAAAAGAACTTTTAACCATNGCTCATCATATTTTNGGAACAGGTCAACTATCATTAGCTAAATATCTTTTTATAATTGATGAAGAAAATGCACCAGATATTAATGATGTTAAAGCTTTCTTTATNCATTTGTTAGAGAGAGTTGATTGGAACCGAGACTTACATTTTTTGACAAAAACAACAATNGATACNTTAGATTATAGTAGTAAAAAATTAAATGAAGGATCAAAATTAATTGTCGCTGNAGCAGGTGAAAAAAAGTTAGAGTTAGCAAGTGAAATACCAANTATTAAATTNTCNAATGCTTTTAGTAATATTGAGTTAGTATTTGATGGCGTTTTAGCAATTGATGGTAAAGGAAGTTTAAGCGATCTTAAAAATGAANTGGAAAATAATAATTTGAATCAAATTAAGTTAATAGTTTATGTNGATGATGCTAAATATACCTCAAAAGATATAAGTAATTGGCTTTGGATTTGTTTTACAAGATCTAATCCTTCTCATGACATTATNGGCTTACATGAAAAAATTGAAAATAANCATTATTCTTGNTCTATTCCCATAATTGATGCAAGAACTAAACCNCATCATGCCCCAGTTTTAAANAGGTAGATTTTTATTAAAATGTATAANAATAATTTGCAAAAAANTTCCAAAATGAGGTTAATAAAATTGCAATAANTTTAGATGTATAAAATTGTTTTNCCAATTTTTCATGAAATAAATACAAAAATATATTGTTANTNATTAATCCAANAATTGATATTATAAAGAAGNTAGTGTACTCTTCAAATATTTGAGTTGAATNACTGTCAAATGTCCAGATTCTATTTAAATAATAGTTGGTGCATACTGCAATAANAAATCCTAATGAGTTAGAAATGTACTTGTGTATTTTTAGCTTTTCTTTGGAAATATATGTNATTATAAAATCTATNANTAATCCAGAAAACCCAACAATACAAAANTTTATAAATTTAATTATTAACATCNTNTAATNAGATTTTTTTATTAATCGATAAGATTCGNAAACTATTTGANGCTANTGTTAAATTTATTTTTACTTTATTTTTGTATTNTTTATTAATTGGTAATTTATATTTAATTTTTTCATTTTTTAATATTTTATTTTTTTCAGAAATTTCAAAAAAGTAATGTTTANATTCATTATCATTAATTTTNATATGNAGTTTTAATTTTTGNTTACTATCCTTNTAAAACAANCTGGTTTTATTNGTTTTATTTTCTAGNGTAAAATGTAGATAAGTTTTTGAATTTATATTTTTCAACATAATATCACTNATTTNGAGNCCTGTATATGAATAATANTTTTCTATAAAACTTCCTCTATGTTTNACGTTGTTTTTTGATAACCATTTTACATCATTGCCATAGCTTAANGCAAAAACTTTTTTTCCNTCCAAAACGGAATCAGTTTTGTAAAAATCTAATTGACTAAATCTACTNTAATAACTTGGTGNAGCTTCTTTCCATTNATTTTTAGCAAAAGAATAAACTGCATGATCATGATATTTGTTTGTNAATAATATTGGGTGNCCTTTACTAACNGAGTCTAATTCATTTGCCCAATTTTGCATATCTAAAAAATTAGATTTAAAACTTAGTTTTCTTTCAAAATTATTTCCTAATAATACTATNCTGCTAATTAANATTAAAANTATAGTCGGATATATTAATAATTTTATATANTTTTTGATTTTNGGTTTATTAGATAGTTGTTTGAAAGAAATAATTATNAATGGAATAGTAGATACAGATACCCAATGAGCCTCTATTCTACTTCTAAAGCTGTAAATAAACAGAAACAAATAAAAACCTAGNGCTATGTTTTTCAGTGTTTTTTCAAATATATCCTTAGGCTTAAATGTTATAGCTAAATAAATTATAAAAANTCCAATTAATGGTCCTGCTAAAATTATCTGAGAAAATAAAAATTCAGTTATATTGGTNANTTTAAAGCCTGATGTTCGAGTGTCNATATGATATATNATACTTGGGAAACTATTTTCAAATTGCCAAAAAATATGTGGNGATAGTATAATTAANGTTAGAAATGTAACTAGCCAAAAACTTTTTTTATATANAAGGTTAATNTTTGAAAGTANTGTGATAGCTATAATTANGAAAGCATGATATTTGCTGTAAATCATAAATGCNATTGTAAAAGAAAGAACAATAACATTAACTTTTGATTCNTCAAGAAGATANTTTTTNTAAGCAAATAAAAATAGTATAAAAAAAAAGCATAATGAGGCATCAGGTAATGTNAGAAAGCCAGCAATATGTGATGATATAAGAGGGAATGAGATAATAAAAAAGAAGGGGTTAATATTGNTTTTTTTGTTATCGATTAACTTTAAAATACCAATTAACACAATAGTACCCATTAAAATAGAAATTATNCTTATTCCCAATGTGCTATGAGAAATGATATCTCCTAATTTTGTTGTTATACTNACCATTGGTGGATGATCAAAATAACCCCAGCTTAAAATTTTTGAATATATCCAATAATATGCTTCATCATAATGTAGATTTGTAAATGTTGCTTGAAAAACATTAAGTAAAAACCACGCNACTATATACCATTTATATTTTTCAACTACAAGANAAATTGTATTCATACTANTGTTTAAAAGTTTTTATTTTTTTTTCAATTACTTTTTCTATTTTTTTAAACAATTTTATTTGTTTTTTATTAATNAATGTTATNGCTTCTCCTNTTTTTTGAGCTCTTGCTGTTCTTCCAATTCTGTGAATNTAATCTTCAGGATCAAATGGAACCTCATAATTAATAACTAAATTAACGTTTTTAATATCTATTCCTCTAGAAAGTATGTCAGTGGTAACGAGTATATTTATTTTATCATTTTTAAATTTTCTAATTGTCTCTTCTCTTTCAAGTTGTGATAATCCAGAATGCATTTCATTTGATATTAATTTTATTTTTTTAAGTTGCTTATTTATTTCTTTAACATTTTTAATACTTGANACAAAAATTAATATTCTATTATTATTTTTTCTTTTTTTTAAAATATTTGAAATCAAATTAACTTTTTTTTCATCTGCAACCATGTAAGCAGTTTGAGTTATTCCACTNGCNGGTTTGGATATTGATATATTTATTTCTGAAGGTTTTTTTAGAATTTTATTTGCCAATTTCCTGATTTTGTTTGGCATTGTTGCTGAGAAAAGTAGTTTTTGTGAATTTTTTGGAAACTTATTTATGATTTTAATAATGTCATTATAAAAACCCATATCAAGCATTTTATCAGCTTCATCTAAAACTATATGTTTTATAGTTGATGTATCAAAATAATTAAATTCTAAATGTGCTAATAGTCTTCCAGGTGTACATATAATTATTTCAGTTCCTTTACAAATTGCTTGTTTTTGTCTTTCATATTCAATTCCAGATCCACCNCCATAAATTGCGTAAGATGAATTATTAGTAAAATATGCAAAACCTTCTATTTGACTATCAATTTGTTTTGCTAATTCTCTTGTTGGTGTTATAATGATTGTNTTAACNGAATTTATTTTTTTTCTTTTTAAAAGTTTATCTAGTATTGGTAATACAAAAGCTGCTGTTTTTCCTGTTCCAGTNTGNGCACACGCAATAATATCNTCTCCATCAAGTATTTTAGGTATTGCTTTTTGTTGCACNGGTGTAGGNTTTTTAAAGTTCATTAACTCCAATGCCTCATAAATATTTTCTTCAAAATTAAATTNATCNAATTCCATTTTGTAAATATAATAAAAACAAAATCTGATTAATATTTTAAATAAATACANTAATCTTTNATTGATTAATAGATAAATTATAATTTGTGTATTTTTATCATAACAAAAAACAATTACAATGAATTATTTAACACCTCTTGAAATTTTTTATAAGTGGGAAAAACAAAANCAAAATGATNTTTTTCTTAGTCAACCAATAAATGATAAACTTTATAATTGGACTTGGGGGGAAGTAGGTCAGCAAGTTAGAAAAATGGCTNCTTACATTAAATCACTTAATTTAACNGAAAATAGTAAAATNGGAATTTTATCTAAAAATTGTGCACATTGGATAATGAGTGATTTAGCTATTATGATGAGTGGTCATATCTCAGTACCACTATATCCAAATCTNAACTCTAAAACATTAAAAAATATATTAGAGCATAGTGAAACTAAACTATTATTTGTTGGNAAGTTAGACAATTATGAACAAATGAAAGATGGTGTGAATGAAGATATTAAATGNATTTCTTATCCATTTTACACAGAAGATTATCCAATGTGGGATGANTTAGTTAAAGATATTAGCCCCATTGAAGATNATCNTGTTAGAGANTCAAAAGANCTAGCAACAATAATNTATACATCAGGAACAACTGGAGAACCTAAAGGAGTTATGCATAAATTTTTCAATCTAAGTTTTGCAACTACAAATGCTGTAAAGACATTAAATCTTTCAACTGAAGTGTTTTTTTCATATTTACCAATTTGTCATATTGCTGAAAGACTTCTTGTTGAAATGGGAAGTTTGTATACTGGNGGAAGAGTTTATTTTGCNGAAAGCATTGATACCTTTTCAAANAATTTATCAGAATCATCACCGACTGTTTTTTTAGGNGTTCCAAGAATATGGACAAAGTTTCAACAGGCAATTTTATTAAAATTGCCTCAAAATAAATTAGATATATTATTAAAAATCCCAGTTTTATCTACAATAATAAAAAGAAAAATTAAAAAAANTTTAGGNCTATATAAAGCAACAAATATTTTTACNGGTGCTGCACCCACTCCNGTTTCATTAATTCAATGGTTTTCTAAGTTAGATNTTAATATTCAAGAAGCATATGCGATGACTGAAAATACTTGTTACTCACACGTNACTTANAATGATAATATTAAAATTGGTTATGTTGGNAAAGCTTTACCATTATGNGATGTTAANTTATCTGATAAAAAAGAAATATTGATAAAGCATGATGCTTTGATGGATGGATATTATAAAAANCAAGAAGAAACAGATAAAACAATAATTAATGGGTGGTTGCATACTGGTGATGAGGGTGAAATNGATGAAAAAGGGTTTTTAAAGATNACTGGTAGAGTTAAGGACTTGTTTAAAACAAGTAAGGGTAAGTATGTTGCTCCATCACCAATTGAAATGCTGATTTCTGAAAATAAGTATATTGAACAGGTATGTGTTGTTGGAAATGGTNTNCCTCAGCCNATCGCATTAGTAAACNTATCTGAAAATGGTAAGAATGAAAATTCACAGGCACTTCTTATGGATCTTAAATCAAATTTAAGTAAAGTAAATGCTAGATTAGATAAGCATGAAAAGATAAATAATATTGTAGTAATGCAAGAAGATTGGACTGTTGANAATAAATTATTGACTCCNACNATGAAAATCAAAAGAAATTCTATAGAAAAATTNTATTCTAAAAAATATCAACAGTGGTATTCAGATGAAGATATTTTGTTAATGAATTAGTTAAGTCTTNAGTTTCTTTTTTTTTGCTGCTGGAAACAGTATATTATTTAAAATTAATCTATATCCTGCAGAGTTAGGNTGCAAGGATAAGTCTGTTTTTGGATCNCCAACTCNATGTTGNTAGTCTTCAGGGTCNTGTCCACCATAGAATGTCCATGTNCCATTTCCAAGTTTACCATGTATATATCTAGANTCATTTGTTGATTTTGTTTCNCCCATTATAATAACATCTTTTTTTATATACTTATTTTTAAAAGAAGTTGTTTGCCCCATAAATCCTTTTATAACTTTTTCATGGNTTTGACANANCATAGTTGGTACTGGATCCCATTTTGCAGAAAAATCAAATAAAGTAAAAAAATCAACTTTTGGTGCTATTCTTCTNCTTCTTGTNGCATCTATTGATGAAAATTCATAAATATTTGGATTTTTAACTAAGGTAAAATTTGTAAACGCCAATGTTTTGTTAAAATCAAGTTTTTCATCCGCGAGTGGATCACTTGGATCATTATCGAACATTTGACTGCAGATATCTGTTTCNGAAGNAGCTAATGCAATGTCATAACTATCTGTTGCAGAACACATTGCAAACAAAAAACCGCCNGACATTATATATTCCTTTATTTTTTTTACAACTGCTAGTTTTTGTTTAGATACTTTTTTAAATCCNAATTTTTTTGCAAGTTTCTCAGATTCTTTTTTCTGTTCTTTATACCANGAAGCATTTTTATACGAAGCATAAAANCTTCCNTATTGCCCTGTAAAATCTTCATGATGTAGATGNAGCCAATCATAAATTGGCAGTAAATTATTTAATACCTCAGTATCATANATNACATCATATGGTATTTCGGCATATGTTAGTGCTAATGTNACAGCATCATCCCATGGNTGTTTATTTTTTGGAGAATAAATTGCGATTTTTGGAACTTTTTCTAATCTCACAANATCTTGATTTTTNTCNGGAGATCTTATTTCNTTTAAAATTTGATTCGCTTTTATGTCTGCTATAATGTTGTATGTTACTCCTCTNATATTACATTCTTTNTCTGTTAGTNTATTATACTTCATTAAAAAACTNCCTCCNTCATAATTTAAAAGCCAAGATACATATANATCATTAGCAATAGTTTTATATGCGATNCCATATGCTTTGAGATGATTCTTNTGGTCATTGTTCATGGGTATTAATATATAAGAACAACTAGCTTGGTAGAANGATAANAATAATANANAAAAAAGTATTTTTTTTATTTTANAANGAATCATCATTTTCATCTTTATTCATACTTGAAGAGATGGAAATCATCGAAGAATTTTCGTCACTANCATCTATATCNTCCATGTAATCTAAATTACTAAATCTAGCAAATTCAGCTGTAAATTTAAGTCTTATGTTTGCCAAAGAACCATTTCTATGTTTAGCTATCATAATTTCAGCTTGTCCTCTAGAATCATCNCCATTATCCCATTCAAAAATTTTATAGTATTCAGGCCTNTANATAAANGTTACAATATCTGCATCTTGCTCTATAGCACCNGATTCTCTTAAATCAGATAACATGGGTCTTTTACTTCCAACACCTGATCTACTTTCNACACCTCTATTAACTTGAGATAGTGCAATGACAGGAATTTTTAATTCNTTTGCTATTCCTTTAAGAGATCTTGAAATTGTAGATATTTCTTGTTCTCTATTNCCAGCATTTCCACCTGCATGCATTAGNTGCAAGTAATCAATAATTAAGATNCCAACTTTATGATTTTTAACTAACCTTCTTGCTTTAGCTCGTAGTTCAAAAATAGTCAAAGCAGGAGTATCATCAATAAATATAGGTGCTTCAGAAAGATATTTAATTTTTTCATGAAGTTGGATCATTTCNTGATCAGCTAAATCTCCTTTCCTAAGNTTATTNGCNCCTANTTGNGCTTCACTTGCGATNANTCTATTTACTAATTGTTCTGATGACATTTCTAATGAAAAAAAACCAACTGGTTTATTATAATCTATCGCAATGTTTCTTGCCATAGAAAGTGCAAAAGCTGTTTTTCCCATACCAGGTCTTGCTGCAATAATAATTAAGTCAGATGCTTGCCAGCCTGACGTAACTCTATCTAAATTAGAAAAACCTGTAGGTATTCCACTTAGTGTATCTTCTTTATTTCTCAGTATCTCAATGTTTTCTAACGCTCCTTTAATTAAAACACTCATTTTATCATAACTTTTACGTAAAGTTCCTTCTGTTACAGTAAATAGCTTTTCTTCAGCAGTACTCAATAAATCAAAAATATCTACAGATTCGTTGAATGCATCATTAATGATGTTGTTTGAAATACTAATTAATGATCTTTTAATAAATTTTTCAGCAATAATTCTGGCGTGAAACTCAGTATTTGAAGCTGAAGCAATATTATTGGTTAGTTCAGAAATATAGCTAAAACCTCCAATGAAATCTATTTCTCCCATTTTTTTTAACTCTTCAGTTACAGTTAAAATATCAACAGGTTGTGTGTTATTAAATAATTTAACTATTGCTTCAAATATTTTTTGATGTTCTCTTTTATAAAAATATTCTGGGTGAAGAGAATCAATTGTATCTGATAACGATTCATTATCAATCATTAAAGCACCCAAAACAGCACGTTCTAAGTCAATCGCTTGTGGTTGAAGTTTACCATCTACTTTATTTGTTGATGTTGCTTTTAATACTCTTTTTCCAATTTTTTTTGCCATATTATTCTTTTATAAAACCCATTTTAGAGAATTTTTCCATTCTGTTAAAAATTAATTTTTCTTTTTCTATTTTTTTGAGTTCATTAATTGATGTTAGTATAGTTTTTTTGACTTTTTGAAATGTTTTTTCTGGAAAAGTGTGTGCTCCGCCTAAAGGCTCTTGAATAATTTCATCAACAAGTCCTAAATTACTCATGTCTGTTGCTGTTAATTTTAAAGACTTTGCAGCTGTTTCTTTAAACTCCCAACTTCCCCACAAAATTGTTGAGCAATTTTCAGGAGATATAACTGAGTACCATGAATTATTTAACATCAGTATTTTATCACCAACACCTATTCCAAGTGCACCTCCAGATGCTCCCTCACCAATTATAATAACAATAATGGGAACTTTAATTCTTGTCATCTCCAATATATTTCTTGCAATAGCTTCACCTTGACCTCTTTGCTCCGCTTCTAAACCTGGAAAAGCTCCTGGGGTATCAACAAGACAGATAATTGGTTTGTTAAACTTTTCAGCTAATTTCATTAATCGTAATGCTTTTCTGTAACCGTCTGGTGAGGCCATACCGAAGTTTCTAAATTGTCTTTCTTTAGTATTTCTTCCTTTTTGTTGTCCAATAAACATTACACCATGATCACCCACTATACCCCAACCACCAATCATAGCCTTATCATCTTTTATATTCCTATCTCCATGAAGCTCGACAAATTCACCTTTTGTTAATGCATTAATATAATCTAAAGCGTAAGGTCTTTGAGGGTGTCTAGATACTTGAACCTTTTGCCATGCACTCAGATTGTTATAAATTTCTTCTCTTTTTTTTATTATTTGTTTGTTTAAGTCATCAAGTGTTTTACTAATATCAACTGTATTATCTTCACCTAGCTCTTGGGCTTTTTTGAATTTTTCAATAAGATCTTCAATCGGTTTTTCGAAATCAAGATATTCCATATTTTTTTTATTAACAAATTTAAATAAAATGATTATTCATTACATATAATTTAATAGATGATTATTTTTGTTGTTGAAAACTATTAAATGATTTCATACCCAAACGCCAAAATAAATATCGGATTAGATATATTAAGCAAAAGAGATGATGGTTATCATAATATTTGTTCAATATTTTATCCTGTTATGTCACTAACTGATGTTCTTGAAATAAAAAAATCAAATGATTTTATTTTCACATCTTCAGGAAAAAAAATTAATAATAACAATATTTGTGTTAAAGCATTTAATTTATTTAAAAAAGAGTTTGACATTTCTAATGTTCATATACATTTACATAAGCGGATTCCTATATGTGCAGGACTTGGTGGGGGATCATCTGATGCATCATTCACATTAAAAATGTTAAATGATTTATTTAATTTAAACTTATCATGTAAACAGTTAAAATCTTATGCATTAATGATTGGTGCAGATTGTCCTTTTTTTATAGAAAACAAACCAATGTTAGTTGAGGGTATTGGAGAAAAATTAAATTATATTAAACTTAATTTAGATTCATATGACATCAAAGTATATTCAAGTGATATAAAAGTAAGCACTGTTGAAGCCTATTCACTAATTAAAAGCTTTAAAAACAGTAATTTAAGTTACAATATTAAAAAACCTATCAATACGTGGCAAGAAAATATTTTTAATGATTTTGAGGAACCGATTTTTCAGTTATATCCTAAACTAAGAGAAAAGAAAAGAAAAATAATTGAAGATGGCGCTTTATATTGTTCCATGTCAGGAACTGGTTCCTCAATCTATGCAATTTTTAAAAAAAAAAGCAATTTATCCGTTCATTGTAATTAAAAACTCATTATTATCTTGAGTTTTTTCTAATCTATCTTTCATAAATTCAATTGCTTCAACAGGGTTCATATCTGCTAGATAATTTCTAAGCACCCAGATTCTTTGTATATGTTCAGTTTTAAGTAGAAGATCTTCTCTTCTTGTACTTGATGAAACTAAATCAACAGACGGGAAAATTCTTCGATTTGAGATCTTTCTATCAAGTTGTAATTCCATGTTACCAGTTCCTTTAAATTCCTCAAATATAACTTCATCCATTTTACTTCCTGTTTCAGTTAGAGCAGTAGCTAAAATAGTTAATGATCCTCCTTTTTCAATTTTTCTAGCTGCACCGAAAAATCTTTTTGGCTTATGTAAAGCGTTTGCATCTACACCACCACTAAGAATTTTTCCGGAAGCTGGTTGTACAGTATTGTATGCTCTGGCCAGTCTTGTTATAGAGTCAAGTAAAATCACTACATCATGACCACATTCAACCATACGTTTAGCTTTTTCTAAAACAATATCAGCTACCTTAACATGTCTACTAGCAGGTTCATCAAAAGTAGATGCAATTACTTCTGCATTAACATTTCTTTCCATATCAGTAACTTCTTCAGGTCTTTCATCAATTAAAAGTATTATCATATAAACTTCAGGGTGATTGTCTGCAATTGCATTCGCAATATCTTTTAATAAAACAGTTTTTCCAGTTTTTGGTTGTGCTACAATTAAACCTCTCTGACCTTTACCAATAGGAGTAAATATATCTAACATTCTTGTTGTTATGTTATTATGTCCATTTCCAAGTAAATTGAATTTTTCATTAGGGAAAAGTGGTTTCAAATGGTGAAATGGAACTCTATCTCTAGCGATTCTAGGGTCACAACCATTAATACTCTTTACATTTATCAGTGGGAAATATTTTTCTCCTGTCTTTGGAGGCCGTACTGTTCCTTTAATTGTATCTCCTGTAATTAATCCAAAAAGTTTTATTTGAGAATGTGATACATAAACATCATCTGGAGATGTTAAATAATGATAATCACTTGATCTCATAAAGCCATAGCCATCTGGCATAATTTCTATAACTCCCTCAGTTTCAATAATTCCATCGAAATCATAATCATATTTAGAGACATGCTTATTGTGATTATTTTGTTTTGTTTGATTGTTATTTTTTTGAGAATTATTTTTACTGACATCTTCCTTATTTGAAGTATCATGTTTTTTGATCTTTTTTTTCATTTTAGAATTTTCCGGTTTCATTTTAGAATTTTCTGCTTGATGATCTAAAATAGCATATATAAGTTCTTGTTTTTTTAATTTTTCAAATTTTGGAATACTAAGTTCTTCACCAATTTTTTTTAGGTCTGCAACCCTTTTGTTGTTTAGCTCTTCTAGTTTGTACATTAGTTTTTTTTTGATTAACACTTAGTGTGTTGTTTGAAATAATTTTTTGGTATAAGGTAAGATGTATTTTCTTAATAGAATTATATGCAATAATACAATTTTTTATTATATCATTGTATTGTAATTAATTTTATTTCTATGATTCAAAGGTTTCAAACTCTTTTCATGTTATTTTCAATCATATCTTTAGTAGTGATCATTGTAAATTTTCCAATTTTAATTAAAGATGCAGATAAGTTCCATATTAAAAATTTTCCATTAGTTAAATATATTATGTTATCGTCAATTTTTTTAACGACATATTCTATTTTTCAATATAAAAAACTAAAAAGACAAAGATTGTTAGTTTCATTTTCAAGATTTTTAATTACAATCGCTATAATTTTAATTGTAGTTTTATACAAAAAAGATTATGATTTGGAATTAGGATTCTATTTGTTGTTAGTGCCTTTTATTTTTTTACTGATTTCTGATTTTCTTATTAAAAAAGATCAGAAGTTAATTAAGTCAGCTGATAGAATTAGATGATTTTTTTCTAGACAATTCAATAATATTTAGATTTTTAATATTTTCTTTATCTATATCAAAGCATACAATAGTTTTTACAAAATGTATTCCATAGTTTCCTGCTGCTCCTGGATTTATACATAACATTTTATTTTTTTTATCGTAATAAATTTTAAGAATGTGAGAGTGCCCCGTAATAAAAATATCAGGCTTATTTTTTTTAATTTCTTGATATATCTCATTATCATTTTTTTTTCTTGATCTACCAATATGTGTCATTAGTATTGTTTTGTTTTCACATTTAAAAAAAATTGTTTTTTCTAGTTCAGATCTAATCTTATTGTTATCAATGTTACCCCATACAGCTTTTACATTAGAATAATTTAACAAACTATTATAAGTTTTAAGATCACCTATATCTCCAGCATGCCATATTTCATCAGCTTTTTTAAAATACTTTATAAAACGTTTGTCAATATTTCCGTGAGTGTCAGAAATAACTACAATGTGCTTCATTTTAATAATTGAATCGTTCCTGTATAATTAAATACTTTGTTTTTGAAATCAACTATTGTGATATTATATGAGTAGGTGCCAATTGGACAAGTTCTACCTCTTTTTTTGCCGTCCCATGGTGTATTTTCTTCATTAAAAATTATTCCTCCCCATTTGTTATAAATCGTAATAGCGTATTTTTCAACTGATCCATTAACTATCATTTCAGGTTTAAAAAAGTCATTTTTACCATCATTGTTTGGTGTAAAAGAATTTGGTATAAATACTTTGTAGTTTGGTAGAATTGTTAAACTATCAACTATTGAATCTGAACAGAGGAATTCATTTAAAATGGTGTAAGTAATAACATATTGACCCGTATCGTTATACTGATAGGTAAATCTTGAGCTATCAAAAAAAACAGAGCCGTCACCCAAATTCCAATTAGCGTAATACATTCCAATACTTTTATCTATAAATAAAATATTTGGATCATCAATATATGCTGGTTGCGGACTAAAATCAAAATAAGCATTCGGTTTTGGATAAATATTTATTGACTTTTCAATGAAATTTGAGCATGTTGTTATTGAATCAGTATAATCATATCCAATTTTATACTCCCCAACAGATAAGTTTTGTACATCAAAGAATGATTGTAATTTATTATTAATATAGTAATTACCACCAGAAGGTGTTCCTTCATTTTCTAAGTAAACAGGAAAATTAAATGATTTATCTCCAAAACATTGATCAGTCAATTCTAAATTTAGAGATGGTAATTGATTAACAATTAATGGCAAAGTATCATTTATTGTATTAATACAACCAGATTCATCAATAATTTCCTTAACAACAATATTTGTATTAAAATTAGGTGATAGATAAATTGGAGTTTTTTCAATTATTAATACACCTGTAGAATCTATTACAAATGGTTTGAATATTGAGTCTTTAAGTATAATTGTATAATAGTTATATTTTGGGTTATTTAAATTTATTTCAAGTTTTGTGCTATCATTTCTGCATATAAAATCATTTTCTAAGCTAAAATAAATTTGTATTTGACTTGGCTCATTTATGATGACTGTACTATCTAATTCACATCCAATTGAATCAGTAATAATAAAACTATATTGATCTGCATTTAGGTTAAAAATATCACTTGTGATTTGTCCATTGCTCCAGTTGTAACTGTATGGAGGAATTCCACCAGAAACAAATAATTTTATATTAGCATCGCTATAATTAAAACAACTGACATCTTGCTTGACAATTGATACAGATAGATCTTGAGTTCCATTAATAATGGTCAAATTTAAATTTACAGTACTATCACAACCAAATTGGTTTATGAAAGTCTGAAGATAATTACCACTTAAATTATAGTTAATATTGTTCCATAGATATTCATTACATTCAGTAATATTAACATTTAGATAATCACTGTAATTAATTGTCAAATTTAATGTAGCAAGACTATCACAGCCTTGGCTATTAATAAATACTGAACTGTATATTCCAGTATTAGTATATATTGAATTGTTCCATGAAAATGAATCACATTCTATTGTATTGCTATTACTATTACTACTTGATGATAAGTTTAAAATTAACGAATCAACATGAACACATCCTGAACTATTTACTGAATAACTTGTGTAAACACCAGTGTTTTGGTAATTAGTATTATTTAAAGTCCAAAAATAGTTATCGCATGCATTTATATTGTATGTATTGTGTGTTGTGTCAGCAATAAATAGATGAATTCCAACTATACTATCACAACCGTTAACGGAAGTTAATGTGTCGTAATATAATCCTGAGGTTGTATATGTATTATTGTTCCACGTGTAATCATAGCATGTNAAAATAGAATCATAAATTATATANCTATCATTAANTATTAAATTTAAAGTNTGTGTTGAGTCACACCCATTTATNGATCCNCCATTGTATGTGTANGAGTAATTTCCACTACTNTAATATGTTTGATTATTCCAAGTGNAACTATTGCANGTTGAAATAGTGTTTTGATTTGATGTNCTGTTATTAATTGTTAAATCTAAAACATGAATACTATCACAACCAGAAATATTTGTGTANGTATTAGTATAAATNCCAGATANTGTGTATACTANATTNTCCCANNTATANTNATCACAAGATGTTATGTTNGTTTGTCCANTATTACTAGTATTAATTGTTAAATCTAAAATATGAATACTGTCACATCCAGACATATTTGTATATGAATTTGTATANACGCCACTNNAACTATATGTTATTAAATCCCATTCGTAATCATTGCAAGCTATTACTGACGAATATGTGGAATCTCCAGAATAGAATGGNTCTATTGTAAGATATAANGTATGTGTNCTATCGCAACCTGCAGTGTTTATATATGTGTTTGTATATGTTCCAGTAGATGTATATAATGTTCCATTCCAACTATAACTATTACATGTTGTAANTACACTTTGTCCAGNTGAGCTATTATTAATNGTCAAATCTAANGTATGAANTGAATCACAACCCGTATTGTTAGTATAGGTGTTTGTATATATTCCAGATGATGTATATGTTGTACCATCCCATAAAAAACTATCGCATGCAAAAACTGTACTTAGTCCTNAGGAGCTACTGTTAATAGTCAAATCTAATNTGTGAGTTGAGTCACAACCCGAANTGTTNGAATANGTGTNGGTATAAATTCCTGAGGATGAATATGATACTCCATCCCATAAAAAACTATCACATGCAATGATTGTACTTAGTTCTGNNGANCTATTATTAATTGTCAAATCTAATGTGTGAATTGAGTCACAACCNGNAGCGTTAGTGTAAGTGTTTGTATATGTTCCAGTTNTGTTATAAACTAAATTATCCCATAAATAACTGTCACAAGCTGATATTGTAGTTGTNCCAGAACTACTATTATTAATTGATAGATTCAACTCAACAATACTGTCACANCCATTNGATGANGTGAAAGTATTTGAGATTAANGTGCTGTTATAATAAGTTACTCCATTCCACGAATAACTATCACAANTTGTAGCTGTTACATTTGATATTAATTGCTGCGGATTAATAATTGAAAANGAATCTACAAACATACAATTATTAGAATCTACAACATTAAATGTATANGTTCCCGCAGATATAGTTTGAGGTGAATTATATGTATTATTNCCATTAGTTAGGATTTGATTAAATGTTATTAAATTAACAGTATAATCGCTAATTCCTCCGCTAANATTTATNGTAACNCCTCCATTATTTCCATTNTGACAGCTAGGATTAGAAGTTGTNTAATTTACATTTAATGCTGTTGGTTGAAGAATACTTACTGAATCAGTTGTTATACACCCAAAATTATCANTGATTGTGACTGTATAATTACCNGCGCTAAGNCCATAAATACTATCAGATGTTAGTCCGTTTGACCATATATATGTAGCATTTACTGTAGGACTATTAATTACAATAGANTAATCCTCTGTAGCTCCAAACCAAGGTTGTTGATAGTTTGGGTTTGAAAACAATCCTANATCACAAGGTCCGATTGAATCAACACTTAAATTATTTANGAATTGNGATACAATCCTCATTCTTGTAGCTCCAAAGCCACTAAATGGTACTGTTATAGGTACTGAAAAGACAGANGAAGGTAGATTTGGAATTGTTCCAACATGTTCTCCNACATCATTAAAATCTCCGTCAATGTTCCAGTCAATAAATATTTTTGCCCCAGATGGATAGTTATTTGGAGAACAGTCNCCTAGAGTAANGTTAANAATATAATTTTGACCCTGCGTAATGTCAGCAAATAAATTTGTATAATNCTCATAACTATCACAAAGNCCGCTAGTNTTNTTAGATATATTAAACATATCTCCAATTAGTTCAACATTTTCAATATTTGTTGTCATNTTTGATCCTGGTTGNGAAGTACAGTAGGTTAGTACNGATGTAGTTCCAGCCGGAGCAGATGAGCCTTGTAGTTCTAATAAAGCAGTTCCATTATTATCACCAAAACAAAGAACATTAGTATGAGTTATCGTTGAAGTAATTGCTGAAGGTTCATAAATAATTATACTATCAANATGTGTGCAGTTATTTTGATCGANAACNGTATATGNGTATGTTCCAGCTGAAAGTTGTGTGGGGTTAACTCCAAACCAATTTGTGTTGTATGAAGGTGTTCCTCCACTTATNTTAATAATTGCTGATCCATCTGANTATCCACTNCAACTTGCATTTGTAGTAGTTGTAANNANAGAAGGTGATTCGTTTACAGTAATACTTTGTGANATTGATGATGAACANCCATTANTATCTGTATAACTATATGTAATATTATTTGTNCCAATATTAAATGGNGATGGAGTAAACGTATTAGATATGTTTCCATTAACAGTATAAACNCCTCCGTTTGGTGTTCCAGAATTTAAATTTATAGTTTGNTCATTATCACACAAATCAGCAAATGGTAANAATGAAACATTGGGTAANGANTTAATATTAATTGTTAANAATGCAGTATCATCAGGACAAGAACTCGANGATCCAGNAACAATGTAACTNTATATTCCNGATTGTGAAACTGAAGGATTAAAAATATTTGATACAGCTAAATTTGCAGGATTATACCAAGTTCCACCAGGNTCTGGATTTCCTGTTAGCTGACTAAACATNTCAAATTGTTGTGCATCTTCACATNTNGTTATATTATTGTNTCCNCCNGCATTTCCNCCTAANATACAGCAGTTTGTCGTTGCATTACCTGATGTTTGTTGAAAGTTAATATTGCAAGCTTGATTAGANTAGTTTGTTATTAATAATACGTANTAATCACCTGAGGAAGCACCTGTTATNTTACAAAATTCGTTCCATGTTGCAGAATAACTACAATCTTCTACATTTCCCNGCNGTTAGTTGNTTACACATAGTNTTAGGATTTGTAAAAGGNNCCCAACAAATAAAATCTATATCATTTGTTCCACCATTTACACCNAGTCCTTGAATATTAATTGTTATGTTTCCTGGATTGTCAATTTCCAAAAAATAAAATGCAGGATTTGGTTGTGTNCCTAAACAATCAAAATACGCNCCAGTNGGTGCTGGTGCATTTGTTGATGCAGGGAAAGTATAATTAGTTCCAGTGCAAAANGGATCAGCTGTGTTACATGTAGTGTTTTGTGCAANAATAAATGATGCAAAAAAAAGGAAGTATAATGTAAACACATGTCTCATTAGCTTGTACTTTA
>NZWA01000052.1 GCA_002697505.1 Flavobacteriales bacterium
AAAAACAATAGAGAGGTGTATATTTAAATATCATGCTACGATTATCCTTCCTTGATAAAGGTTTTATAATGATATTTATAACTATTTGTCGCACTTTGTTTTATCAGTTCTTTTTGTTATTTGTAGGGTTATCAGTAGGATTTATATTAAATGTAGAATATGTAGGATGGAAATATCCTATTGTCCATAACTCAATATACAATACATTTTTCCCTATTGACTTTGAAGATGAAGGTGTTTTGGATTATCTATACAATCAAGGTAGATTTAAGATCAGTGCTTTTAATGGTTATCCTAAAGACTTTACGGTTATTGAAGAAGCTATGTGTGCAGAAGAATGGTATTGGGTTAAATATTCTTACACAGACAACAACGGCAATACGAAAATTGCTATAGATCATGTTAGAATTAGATGGAAACCTTGGGAATATTATTATGAAGATGAGGCTATGATTCCTATGACTGACGAAGAAATGAGAGAATACATTAATGAAGGATCACTAAATAGCCGAGAAAGTGATAGGGCTTTCAGACTCAGGGACGAGATGAGAGACATGGAAAGAAATAAACTTAAAATTTAAAGAAAGGAAATGTTATGAGGACATTTTTATTTTTAACGGTTGCATTATGGGGTTCAATAGGTTATACTGGGGAGTGGGTAGCAAGCGTACCTGCACCACCAATGGTGGTAACGACTCCTGTTCCTGCTGTAACGTATGTAGTACCACAACCAACTGTGGTTTATGGATGGGTTCCTTATTATTATAATGTTCCAGTAGTAATCGAAAGACGTTGTTGGTTTCTAAGAAAAGAAAGACAGATTACTTATCAACCACAAGTACAGTGGTATTATAAGCCTTTATATTATAGATAATGGACATATCTAATATATTAGAAATATTTATTGCTGTCGTTTTAGGAAATATAGTAGTGAAAATATTATGGAGGAAATACCTATGAACGATAATACAAAAAAAAATGTTGACAAATCAAATCAAGATGATAACATAGATTATGTAGACATACCCCAAGAACAACAAGAATTTAGTTTTACATACGTTAATTCGGAGGATTTAAATGAGCGCAAAACTACTTAAAGCATTAGAGTCTAAGTATCAAGCGAAAATTGATGAAGCAGTAGCTACTATAGAACTATATCTGACTAGAAGTGCTGGTATTGGAGAACACCCAGACATTGTTGGTGTTTTAGATGAATACGTTTCTATGTTAGAAACTAATAGTTCAAAAATAGATATAATTAAAAAAGTTTCTGCCAACAATGCTAATTCTGAACCAAATCAGAAGTGGGCAGATAAAAAAACATCTTGACAATTTTAGTTTGTGTAGTATACTTACTTTTGGAGGACTTGATATGATTAATGAGTATTTAAATTTTGTAGAAGAATGGTGTGAAGTATTAGAGAGTAAGGCATTTGCTAGGCAACATGGTAAATGGTCTAAAGAGCAACCGACTACATTCTTTCATTTTAAGATTAATAAGAAGTATACTAAGATTATTCAGACAGATCATGGCAACGATAGTGTTCACGCATTTCTTGAAAATGAAACCCTAGATATTTACAAGGCAGCAACTTGGAACGCTCCAGCAAAAGATGCTAGATATAATTTGTTCAGAGATTTCAACCACATACTAGAAGTGTGTGAGCCTAACGGTGGCTACTTGTATAAAGGAAAGAAGGTTTATGGCTAGACTATCTGATAAGGATAAAGCAGAACTATCTTATCTCAATACTAAGAATGAAATTAAAGAATTTACTAATAAAGTCGGCTATCAAAATATTTTGAAATATATGATAGAAGATTTAGATTGTATTGATGATATTAATAATACTCAAAGTATGTATTTATTTCAAATTATTTCTTCACTAGAAAAAGTACTTGAGATTTATCCAAGATTAGAGCAGCATGTCTGAACAATATAAACAAATGAGCAAGAAAGATAAGCTACCTTTAAAGTATGCTTGTGTTCAAACAGATATTAAACAACATATATCTCAAGTGCTTGATGGTATGGCTAATTGCCATGAGGTTAGAGGACATATAGATGATCTATATAAATTAATAGAACATCAAATGCTGCAACAAATGCGGCAAGAAAAGCAAATGATTGCGATTAAACACATGGAGGCATGGAAAAGATATAATAAGGATATGCGGGAGTATGATCCTGAAACTAGGAGTTATAAGAAATGAATTGGACTAATATAAAAAAATGGGCTAAGGATAAAGGATACAAGGTTGACAGAGAAAAATCTGGCGACGAAGTTAATCCTTATAATTATGAGTGGACTAAAAAGAATGAAGATCATATAGGGATACCAGCAGCAGGTTTGACTGGTGGTACTACTAATAGTTTAAGTAAAATGGCTATGGCTATTTATAATGACATAACTGATAATAAGCATGTAGAACATCAAAAAAGATATGCTCAAGAACAGTTACAGAAAGAAATTGACTATGAACGATCAGCATGGTAAAGATAAGACAGTTAAAAAACAATCAATAACAATGACTACTATTTTTGGTAAAGCTATAGAAGCAGTTGTTGCTTATGTTGTTCTGTTTTTCTTTAGGCCAGTGTGGGACAGATTAGTAAAGTGGTGGAATAAAGATGATAGTGGCGAATGATTTTGTATATTTCCATAAAGGTAAAACTGGTGGAGATAAATTTTATGAATTAATAAATAAACATAAAATCTTTAGAGACAGTATCATACATCAAGATTACATTCGCGGTAAAGATGGACGCAATATTAATTCTTTAAAACACAATACTTTCTGGTGGTTAGGGCAGAATAATTATAATACAGAGTCTATGGACTATGTTATGGGTTTCAGACAATTACTATCATGGTTATTATCTTTTGCAAATCATCATTTATATGAACTATATAAAGACACAGATGTTGCCATAAAACATATCAATAAACAATTAAATAAAGGATTAATAATTAAACATGCTGATCCTTTTTTACTTACAGAACTTAATATTTATGATGATTGGAATTGGATATATGCTGACAATATTTGGCATGTCATAACACAACTTAAAAAGAAACCAATTTTTATTCGTCAAGAGTATTTATTAGAAGACTTTAATGGAAAAATAGCATTGCCTTACTATAATATAAAATTAAAACAAAATGATAACAATCTAATTAATAACTTTGACAAATCAGACAGTCCGTTTAAAATAAGTGATATAGAAACAATTTACAGAAACAATCCTACATGGTCGGATATTGAGAGAGAATTATATAATGACGAAGATTCATAGTGCTAAATTAGTAAGTGTTACTCCAGATGCAGAAAAAAACATAGCTTATTGTGCTAGGGTGTCCAACCCAAACAATCAAGATAGCAATAGTATTGCCGGTTTACTTAATTATTGTATTAAGCATAAGCATTGGTCTATATTTGAGATGGCATTTATGACTCTTGAGATTAATACTAATAGAGGTATNGCNGCACANATATTAAGACATAGAAGTTTTACNTATCAAGAATTTAGCCAACGATATGCTGATGCTAGTTTATTAGAAGATAATATACCAATACCAGATTTAAGAAGGCAAGATCATAACAACAGACAGAATAGTATAGATGACTTAGATGGTTATAAATATACGATGTACAAAACACAGATGAGAGAACTGTTTGCTAAATCAAAATATTTATATGATCTTATGTTGAAAGATGGAGTAGCCAAAGAGTGTGCTAGATTTATATTGCCACTAGCAACTCCCACTAGAATATATATGAGTGGTAGTATTCGTAGCTGGATTCATTATATAGATTTAAGAAGTGCTAATGGTACTCAAAAAGAACACATGGATATTGCTTTAAGTTGTAAAGATATTTTTAAAAATCAGTTTCCAGTTATATCAGTTGCATTAGGATGGGCAGAAGATGATAAATAATTTATTACATTATATAGGATTATGTCCATGTTCTCATTTTCATATTGATTTAATGGACGTTTTCTTACTATTTCCATTTGTGTTTATCTGTATGAAATCTACAATAACAAGTTGTATGTCTTTCTTTAAAGTTTAGCTTGACAGTTGCCGATACATATATTATAATCTTCTAGTGGAGGCAACAACTATGCAATTCGGACTATGCTGTATATCTCTTGATCTTCAAGAACTAGAAGAACCATACAAGTTTCAGACTATGACGTACAAGCGTTTTAGTTCTCTTCCTCGTAACGAAGCATTAGAGATTTTAGGTTCTCGTATTCTTAACAATATGCAGGTGACTCATGCTACCATTCAACACTGTGCAGAAAACGATTATTGCTATAGGATCAGCAGTGATTTATTTCCTCTTATTACTTATACTGCTGCCGATATTAGCTTACACGACCTCCCTCAGTATACTGACATCGTGGAGGAAATAGCAGCAATCAAGCAAACTATACAAGATACAGGTGTTCGTGTATCTTGCCATCCAAGTGAGTTCAATGTTCTTGCATCTACTAATACCGATGCAGTTAACAGAACTATTACAGAACTAAATTTTTACTCAAAGTTCCTTGACATGATAGGTTGTCCTGCCGACTATAATTGTCCTATGAATTTGCATATCAATAATCGTGAAGGAACTAACGATGAGGTGGTTGACAGGTTTATACAGAATTTCAATAGACTTGACGATAACTGTCGTAATCGTCTTGTTATTGAGAATGACGACAAACTTAATTGCTGGTCTGTTAAACAACTGGTAGAAGATTTTCACCCCAAAACCAATATACCAATTACATTCGATTATCTGCATCATGCCTGCCATCCTGACGGGTGGACAGAGGAACAAGCAGTTCTAGCCTGTGTAGATACATGGCAAGGCTATAGGCCACTTTTTCACTACAGCGAATCTGCACCGGGAAATAATCCACGCAAACATGCTGATTATGCAGAAAAAGATTTCTATCAGTACGGCGAAATCGACTATGACGTAGACATGGAACTAAAAATGAAAGACAAAGCAATAGCTAAATTTATGGAAGGTGTATCTATATGAGTGGATGGTTAATCGTACTAACTGGTCTAATTTACCTATATGTAAGTGTTGAACAGTTATTGAAAGGTAATCCCGGTATGGGTATTGCCTACTTTGGATATGCTTTCTCCAATATCGGATTATATCTATTAGCATCTAAATAGGGAGCAATTATGAAAGAACCACAAAAATTTTCTATGTCCACAGGCTTACCAGTAGATAAAGATGCAGAAGTTAAGCATTATTCTCTTAGTTCAGATGATGGTGGCGCAGAAAAATCTTTTTTAAAATTTATTGAAGATCAAAAAGAGAGTAGACGACTTTATCAAGAAAGATTAGAAAAAATTAGAAAAGAGAATAAAGATTCTGCTTGACAACTGCCGATAAGTATGGTATACTGGTAGTATCAGTTTAATTCACAGGAGACTAAAGATGCCTAAAGGTAAAAAGACTTGCGAGAAATGTGGACATGAGTGTGGCCCAAGAGCATATATGTGTCCAGAGTGTCAACATCCGTTTATGTTTGCACCAAAGAGTAAAGAAAAAAGAACTACCCGTTTAGTTAGAAAGTTTGATTGGAGAGAACTACAGAAGGGTGATAGAATTAAAGCTACTGGAGGCCCATACTCTGTAGTAGATGGTGAATATATTCCTATGGGTTGTAGAGGAAAGTTTACTGTCATAGGTACTGATAAGAATGGTATTATAGCTTATGGAGTAAAAGAAGGTGGATTCTGTCATATTTGGATGGGTGAAGATGATATTGATCCATTGACAAGGATTCACAGAACCAAACATAGGCTTGCTAAAATACAACCTAAGAAGGTTAAGGCAGCATAATGAAAGACAATAAGGAATATGTTATTACAGATACAGAAGAGTTTGCCTCATTGATGAGAAGTACAGCAGCAACAAGTTTAGCTGAACAATATCTAGGTAGAACTAAAGAATATGACGATGATGATTTAAATAATTTTGTTACTCTAAATCAAATACAAACAATAATACATGAAGAAAGTTTGGGACAAGATGAAGAGTCGCAATACATTATTGATTCCGATATTTTTGAACACATTTTTGACCAAGTAAGAAATATGATATATCAATCAACTATGTGCCAACTTGCCGCTAAAGGCTATGTTGAATGTGCATGGGATGACGAAAAAAATAAAATGGTTTTTTGGGTTGACGGTAAAAAGGACAAAAACTATAATAAGTAAGATTTTTGTTAGTGGCGACAAGAATCTTTTGTTTTCAAGGATGCCACAATTTAAGAGGTGCTTAATGACAAAGCAAGATAAGGTTTTGAATTATTTGACTAGAGGTAAGACTCTTAGCCAAGATAGTGCGTATAGCATGTTTGAAGTAGGAAATCTTCGTGCTACTATTAGTGACATCAAGCCTGCACTCAAGAAGAGTGGTTTCACAGTAGTTCGTTCTACTGGTAGACAGGGTGAGACTCGCTATGGTGCTAGTAAGACTCGACGCAGAGCAACTTCTCGTCGGTAAACGGAATTATTTTCAGTGGCCCAGTTAAAGCCATTTAGGGTATGTCTAATACATTATTATTAAAAAGGATATAGATAGTATGGCTTCCTATCACACTGAAATTCATCCCGCTACTTATATATTATGGTTACTACTTATGGCTAGTATTGTAACAAACTTTGTTCAACATTCTCAAATAAAAAGACTTGACAAACAACTTGCACCTGTTATAATTAGACAACATATTGAAGCATTTACACAACCTTTGGAAGAAAGAGTAATATAAAACAATATACATAGCGAGGATAGCTTCCTTGCTATAGGACGGTGACTGAAAATGTGCCAGCAAGCATGAGGGTACAACAGTACATGACGCTCAGAGGGACGGGCAAGTGCCATACAACTTTGAGATAGTGGTTAAAGTAGGGAAATCTGACAGATCATGCCCTGAAATTTGGAGGTAACTAACTGTAAATCCTCCCCGTCCAACAATACAAACCGGGGGCGTACTGGTTTCGACAGGTGAATAGAAGTATAGATCGCATCGACTGGTTGATCTAAAGGCCAGTTTAAAAATAGATCACATTTTAGTTGCCGATACTTCTGTATTAGCACTCGCTGCTTAGTGAGGGAGGTTGCCTAAACCTTCTCGCCCAATTAGGCTGACTCCGATAATCGGATAGGGAATTTATACCTGAATTAAATATAAAGATAAGTGTAATCACTTTGACGTTGGAAAGACAAACAGTTTTGTCTGTAGTATTAATAACAACAGACTAACGATGTAGAAGTTTATGTGGAATTTACACTGGACAGGGGTTCGACTCCCCTCGCCTCCACTTATGAAAACTAAAGTAATACTACTGTCTTTATTCCTTTTCTTTAATGCTGTTGAAATAGTTCGGCATAATCAGGTATTCAGGTTTTTAATAGATGGCAGACCAAAGCAGATAACATACTTCCACAGTACATTTTTATTTACGCATATTGAAATTGAAGTTACTGAACCAGAGATAAGAAAAGATTGTGCCGCTTTTAGATGTATGAACATTTATATATTTTGTGAAAATTTTCACATACATCATACTTTTCATTGGAGATATATAAAATTTCTTAAAACATAAGGTGTATAGTAATAGTGTTGCAGCATCACTATAACTTGGAGAGACATCTAATGTTCAAAAAAACTAAACTACATTTGGCAGAGAATGATATGACTTATTGGGAACACTTTAGATTCGCTTCAAGTTATGGTATTTCTTGTATCTATCATGGAATACTATTAATAGCACATTCTTTAATACCTGCATATTTTTCTACTACAGGTGCAGAACTTACAAATAAATTAAATAAAGTTTTTACAGATCATAATGAATACTTAAAACTAAAGCATAGAGTAGAAGCATTTAAAAAAATAGTTTACTACTATCGCTCTAAAGAATTAAAGTAAAGTTTGCTTGACAAGTAAGACGATATAGGATATACTTGAAGAAATCAATCACAGGACACAGGATGCTATTATGAACAGTACAGAATACGTTATGGCTATGGTCAATGAACTGCGTAATAACAGTGGTACAAATGCCAAGCAAGATATTATAGCTAAGTATTGTAAGGCAGGTAAAGAGGAGGATAACGGAGATCAACTCCACGCTAGAAACGTACTAAATCTAGCACATAATGACTATCTTATGTATGGCTTGACAAGTAGCCAAGTTAAAAAACGATCAGACTTATTCTTCGGAGATTGCGAACCGGGATATGGTTTGTGTCAACTGTTCAGCGATTTGAACAACAGAAGATATACAGGACATGATGCTATTAGAATTGTTAATACCTATATCAATAAGTATCCAGAGCAAGAAGAACTTGTGTATTGTATCCTAGATAAAGACTTAAAAACTAAGGTTGGTGTTAAACTTATCAATAAAGTTATTCCTGATTTTATTCCAGAGTTTAGCGTTGCTCTTGCGGAAAAATACGATCCTAAATTAGTGGAGTGGGAAGATGAGTGGTTTATATCTCGTAAACTTGATGGCGTTAGATGTTTGGCTATTGTCGATAGTTTTGGCAATACTACTTTCTACTCCCGAACGGGCAAAGAATTTACTACCTTGGGTGTTGTTGCCGATGGCATTACAAGTCTTGGTTTATCTGATGTTGTATTTGATGGGGAACTCTGTTTAATTGACGAAGATGGTAATGAAGATTTTCAAGGTATTATGAAACAACTTCGTAAGAAAGATCATACTATTGAGAATCCTTCTTATAAAATCTTTGACATGATGACTCAAGATGAGTTTAAANCNAAGAAAAGTAATGACAATCTTTATCAAAGATATAAAGAANTATTNTTTACTATGGAANATAATGAGTGTNCNTGTCTNTCTGTATTAGAAATGGANATAGTAAATGATGANGACCACTTCCANCAGTGGGTATCTAAAGCAGATNNTAATGGATGGGAAGGTGTTATGCTTCGTAAAAATGTTCAGTATAAAGGTAAGCGNAGTAAAGATTTATTAAAAGTAAAAACTTTCCATGATGCTGAGTACGAGGTAATAGATACAGAAATGGGTATGTTTCCTCTGACATTAAATGGGAAGGAATGCGAAGAGGAAATGTTGTCCTGTGTTTATATTAAGCATAAAGATAACCTTGTCAGAGTTGGTAGTGGGTTTACTATAGAACAGAGACAAGACTTTTATAAAAATCCTGATGCTATCTTAGGTAAGATTATAACTGTACAATATTTTGAAGAGACTAAAAATCAGGAGGGAGGTATCAGTCTTAGATTTCCAACATTTAAAATATTACATGGAGAGATGAGGACGGTATAATGAACCAATTTGATTGGCAAGAATATTTAAAAAGTAATCCTGATCTTACTGAAGCTGGTATTGATAATGAATTAGAGGCTATGCGTCATTATCTAAATCATGGTATTAGCGAAAAAAGATATTATGGTGACTCATTTTTATCTTCTCAAATAATCCCGGTAAAACCTCCTAATCTAAATAATGATGTAAGCATTGTTGTAGGATGTAAAAATCGTGAAAAGATGATAAACATTAGTATACATTCTTGGTTATACTATCCTGAAATAAAAGAAATAATTATTACTGATTGGAGTTCTGATAATCCTATAACCTATCTCGAAAAGATTGACCCTAGAATAAAAGTTATTAGAATAGAAGGTCAAGAATATTATAATGCTAGTACTCCAGTAAACATAGCCATTAAAAAAGCCAGCAATCCTGTTATTCTAAAATTAGATGTTGACTATATAATTAATCCTTACGGTAATTTTTATGATCTAATAAATGTAACCGAAAATGAATATATTTGTGGTAATCACAAGGATACATATATAGATAATGATCTTAACTTTGTTAAAGGTATGAATGGTTTTCTCTGTGTCTATAAGGAACATATAGAATCTGTAGGATACTACGATGAGTCTATAGAAAATTATGGAGTAGAGGATTGTGATATGTTTAAAAGGCTGTATGACTTAGGGCTAGAAAGAAAAACATTAAAGTTTAATTCCTATAATATACCTATATATCATAATCCCCATAATGATTTTTTTAGGACGGAGAACTTTGAAGAAAAAGATGCTATGTTCAATCACAGAAAATACGGAGATATAAATATTACTTAATATGAAAAAGATATTTATTATGTCATTGGGCAGAACAGGCTCTACATTTCTGACTTCACACTTTCAAAACTATTTATATAATAAAAAATCTAAGGTTTATAATGCTCACGAATTTTTTAGATTTTGGCCCATGCACTTTTATAAACACATACATTTTCTTAAAGCACATAATTTAGAAATACCTAAATCTTTTGTAGATTTTATGTGTAATTTAGTTAAATTTACTGAAGCATCAGGTAAACAAAAAGAAACGTGGGAATGGGTTGCTCCAGCAAATAGACCTTATGGCAGAAGAAATATCAACTTACTTAACAACCGTAAGAAAAAAGATGGTTATTATATCCATGACGAGTGGCCCTATTCACTAAATATGATAGATGATTTTTGTGAACAACTTAATAAAGTACAAGGTTTAGAATATTTTATACACAAACATATTGGTCGTATTTCCGAAGACTTTGGAGATGAATGGGCTTATGAAAATGTTATAGCTAAGGCAGACTTAGTTATAGTAAATTATAGGTATAATGTATTAGATACTTTTATCAGCTTACAAAAAGCTATACAATCCCAAGAGTGGGTAGCTATAGGTAATTATAAACCAGAATATGATAATAAAATAGAATGGAATAAAAAGTATTTTATTGACTATGCAACTAATCGTTATATGGCATCATATAATAAAGTAAAAGAAGCATTAAAGACAACTCAAAAACCTTACTTCGTAATTCAATATGAAAATTTTGTAGCTAATGTAAATAAACGTCAATATCTAGCAGACCTACTTGCACAATCAGGAACTATTAAAACTTCTGAAATAGACAATTTATTAACTCTACTAAGACCTAGAATAATAAAGCAATCTAAGCCTAGACAATTTTATGAAGACTGTTTTAATGCTCAGGGTGTAAAGAAATTCAAGGAAGATTACCATGATATTAAACATTTAACCACTTATACATATTAGGAATTTAATATGATTATCTCTCACAGTAAACAATTTATTTTTTTAAAATCTCCTAAAACTGCTAGTACTTCAACAGAAAGACTTTTAGAGAGATCATGTGCTGATGAAGATATTATTGGATGGAGAGGCCCACCTCCTAAGCCAGAAGGCACAGAGTATTACAATCACATGAACCTAAATCAGTTAAAACAAAAAGTATCTGAAGATGATTGGAATACATATTATAAATTTGGTAATGTTAGAAATCCTTGGGACAGAGTAGTTTCTAGTTATTTTTTTAGAAGAGATATTTTATCAAAGAATCCTAATAATCCTACAGATTGGGAAGATGGCGAATCATTTGAGCAGTTTGTTCTTAATAGAAAATTACCCGGTAAATTATCAGTGTTTTTTGATGGGTTCACAGAAATGGATTTTTTGATTCGTTTTGAAAATATAGAAGAAGATATTCAGGCTGTTTCTGATACTCTTAATTTAAATTTAAATACTGATTTATTACCTCATACACATGAAGGTATTAGAGAAAAGGACTATAAAGTTTATTACAATACAGAAACAAAAGACTTTGTAGCACAGTACTATGCAGAAGAAATTGCATATTTGGGATATACATTCTAAAGAATAAGCACTTGACAAGACGATAACAGTAGTGTAGAATTGATAGTATCACTTTTGGAAACTTTTTGGAGACTGTTATGGTAATTGCATTAGAAACTAAGCCTGAGAAGAAAACTACTTATTGTCGCTCTAAAGCAGACGACTTCTTTAAGACATTTCCTGTAGAGAAAGTACAAGCGTACAAGGACTACTGGGAAAGTGTTGCACCACAAACAGACGGTGATCGTTTTCGTCGATACCTGTTTGCATATTGTTCCGTACATACATCATGGCAAGGCAACTGTCGAGGGTACGAAGCAATTAAAAACTATGAAGAGTGGATTGACGACAAAGAAATTTTACTAGATAAACTAAAGAACTCTGGCGTTGGTCTTTACAACAACAGAACAAAATATATCTGGGACTTTGCTACACAGTTCTGGAATAATCCTAAAGACTTTTACTTAACAACCAAGAAGTATCATGTGAAAAAACGTGATGAGATTGTTAATCGTATTACTGGTCTTGGTATGGCTAAAGTTTCTTTTGCCCTAGAAATGATTCATCCAAACTTCGCTAGGGTTTTATGTGGAGATGTGCATCAGTTAAGGCTTTACAATATGGAACATCTTACCTATAATAAGAGCAAGCAGGGTAGTGCTAAATATAAGCGTATGGAGCAACATTGGAGTGTAAACTGTGGCAAACTTAAAGTGCCATCATATATTGCTCGTTGCGTTTACTGGGACGCTCTGCAAGAAAAAGAAGATAGCCGTTACTGGTCTTATGTATTAGAAAGTTAAAATGGATCATACTTTACTAGATGTACTAAGTGTATGGTGGATTGTGGTTGTTATAGATTTAAGTGTGGTTTATTTTTTTGTTAATCTAACAAAAGATAAAAATTAGGTGTAAGAAATAGTATCGCTCTTTAACACTTGGAGACATACTATGATTATGCGTAATGCCTACTATATTGATGACGACAAAAAGAATAAGACTCTAACTGTTCTTGGTAGAATATGCTACGCTAGAACATCTATGCAAAAAATGCAATCTATGCTAGATCAGGAAATAGAACTTAATAAAAGATTACTCGCTAAGTATAAGGAACGTGAAATATGTTAGAACTAGAATTGATACCAGTGGTCGGTGTATATATGGTTGGTATTATATATGGTCATAATACCAATTTCATCCGTACTAACTACGAATTTACGATTGGTAATAAACATGAGTAATTTATGCAAGAATAAAGAAGATGGCATGTTTTTTGGAGTATGTGCAGGTATCTCTGATTATACCGGCATTGATGTAACTATTATAAGATTACTTACGTTATTTGGGGCTATAGCTACTGGTAGTATTATCTTTTGGATATATCTACTTTTAGGTATTCTGTTGCCTAAAAAATCATAAAGTGACGTAAGTTGTTACTAGATAAGGACTTACGTGATTTTTAATTAATATTTCGCGTAAGTCTATATCTGACAAGGACTTACGATATAATCTAAAAAGTTTTAAAGAAATGCTTGACAGAGGACGATAAGAGTAGTAGAATAAAGAAACAACACTTCGTTGTATTTTGAACAGTAATTTTGGAGGACTTAAACAATGTCAGAAACAGTAAAATCACAGAAGCAAACTAGGGTTCGCTGTAGTGATGAACAATTTCTTGAAGCAGTTTTTTCTAGCAAGACCTATGCAGAAGTTGCTGAAAAGACAGGACAGAAAGTGGCTTCTACTATGGCAAGGTATAGTAGAACCAAGAAGGCATTAGCAGCAAAAGGTGTTGAATTGCCTGAAATGGAAAGGAAGAAGCCTAATAGGACTGTAGACAATGTAGCTAATATGGCAGCGATTGTTGAACGCCTCAAGGCTTATCACTCTAATACTTAATAAAGTATTGGGAGTGTAGTCCAAAGGCAGAGACAAAGGACTTAAAATCCTTCCAGTGCGGGTTCGACTCCCGCCACTCCTATTAAGAAAGTTATACATTATGAATAAAGATTATAAACATTGGAATATTAAATCGTTGTTTAACGGAGTAGAAAAATATAGAATAGGACATAGAACTAAAAAGATTAATGCAGGAACAATACTGGTTGATGACAAGTATTACTTCTATGCTCAAAAAAAATTTGTTAGGATAAAAGGTTCTAATGAGAAAATCAAAGTTATAAGTTTTAAGCATTTTTACAATCAGTTTTTAAAAGAAAATAAAGTTAATTTAGGATATACTCCATTGGAAATGTTACAACAGTTTGGCATTGAAAAAGATACTCAATGGATAGACGAAGATACAGTGCTAATTAAAGATAAGTATTATTATAACTTTAAAACTAAGAAAGCTACCGTAAGAGGAAAGTCATACAGCATGAGAGGATTTGAACATTTTCATGTTGTGTTTTTATTATGAAATGTGTTTTACCTTAACTAGAAAGAT
>NZWA01000053.1 GCA_002697505.1 Flavobacteriales bacterium
TGGATATCTTGTAAAGATTCTGCTGATGGTTTAGCATTTGCTGTAGCTCAAGGTGGTACAATGCCTTACACTTTTAGTTGGGGTGGTAATCAAATAGGAGATACAGTAAACACTTTGTCTCCAGGAGTTCATTTAGTTACAGTAACTGACGCTAAAGGATGTACAGCATCTGATACAGTTGAGATACATGAACCTCCTTATTTGCTTGTTAGTATAGGTAATATTGTACCAGTGTATTGTAATGGTGTTAATACAGGAAGTTTAACTGCTACTGCATCTGGTGGAACACCTGGATATACATATTTATGGGATGATAATCCTGCTTTACCACAAATAACAGCAACAGCTAGTTATTTAGAGTCAGGTATTTATACAGTAACAGCAACTGATTCAAGAGGTTGTATTGCTACTGCTACTGAAGATATATCACAAGTAGTTCCAACCATGAATTTAGATACGTCTTTTACTAATGTAAGTTGTCATGGTAGTAATGATGGATCAGCACTTGTTATAGCTAGCGGTGGTCATGCTCCATATACTTACACCTGGGTAGGTACAAATAGTTCGTTTGTAAGTTACACTTCTTCAATATCTAGTTTGTCAGCTGGAACGTATTCTGTGACTGTTACAGATACAAATAATTGTACAAGAAATTCAAGTGTTGATATTTACGAGCCACTTCCAATTATATATAATGTATCTACGTCTGCCGATGAGTTATGTTTAGGAGCATGTAATGGAGAGATTCATATTGATTCTATTACAGGAGGAACACCTCCTTATGTTGGTATGCTTACATCTAATACAACAGGAGTGATAACATATTTAACAATGTCAGGAGATAGTGTAATAAATGGGGTTTGTGCTGGTGATTATACCGTTATGGTAACAGATTCGGGATTATGCTCTTCATCTATGCTACCTTCTGGAAATAGTCAAGCGGTAGTTAATTCTACAGTTTCAGTGCTTACTGATCCGCAAATTGTTGTTACAGATAATGTAGATTGTTTTGGTGGTAATACAGGAGAGATACAACTTACAAATCCAGATGTTGATTATCTATATGTTTGGAGAGATATAAATGGTTCATATATAACTACTGGAGTAAGTGTTAATAACTTAATTGCTGGTCAATATTTTGTTAATGCAGAGTATCAAAATTTAGGCAATGCAATAGCACCTCCTTATAATGTTGGTCCATCTGATAGTTCAACAGCTCCAGGAGGATATAATGATGGTAATTGGCACTTAGAATTAGATTGTACATCTCCAAGTAAAATTATTTCATCATTAGTTTACGCAAGAGATACTAATACAATAACATTTGAGCTCAGAGATAATTTAGCTTTAGTTTTAGATGATACTACAATAACTGTTTATCCTGGGCCACAAAGAATTCATTTAGATTTTGATGTACCTGTTGCTAATGCATTGCAATTGGGAATAAGTGCTTCTGGATCAGGTTTGTATAGAAATAGACAACCTTTTGGAAGCTCGATGCCATTTCCTTATATAGGATCAACAATTAACATTGTAGGAACTGGTCAAAATTCGGAAAGAAATTATTATTTCTTTTATGATATAGAAGTGCAAGAGATTACTAGTAGTTCTGTTCCTGGCTGTATTTCTTATTCAGATACAGTAACGATAGTTGAGCCGGATCCACTTTCTGTTAGTGGAGTTGTTAATGCTGCGGATTGTTTTGGTGCTAGTTCAGGTTCTATATCTGTTTCAGTAATGGGAGGGACTTCAAACTACGCTTATCAATGGTCTAATGGTTCTACTTTAAGTCAGGTAAATAATTTATCATCTGGAGATTATACTGTTACAATCACCGATGCAAATTCTTGTATTTTAGTTGATACATTCACAGTGACTCAACCAAATCCAATAAATGTTTCAATTTCTAGAGGTTCAAATAACGCAAATAATCCTTCTTATTTTGAACTTTCTGTAAATGGATCTAGCGCTTCAGGAGGAACAGCTCCATATGTGTATACTTGGAAGAGGGAATACCCAGTTGGTGTATTTACAAATGTTGGTGGTGGAAATAATTATACTGTATATGCTGCTGGAACTTATAGTGTAACAGTTGTAGATGCAAATGGATGTACAGTTGCGTCAAATGACTTTACATATAATAATCCACCAACTTCTGTGGTAGAAAATAGTGGAGAGATTAAGTTAGAAATTTATCCAAATCCATTTAATGATGTAGCGATTGTTGATTTTGGCAGATATATTTCTAATTCGCAATTAAAAATATTTAATATAGTCGGAGAGTTGGTAGATGAGTATGAAGTAAGAGAGACAGATAAAATAGAAATAGAAAGAAAAGAGAAGGTAAATGGAGTATATTTTGCAGAGATAGAGATAGATGATAAGAAGATATTTAAAAAAATAATAGTAGAATAAAAAAGAAGGTTATTAAAAATAGGTTGTTGTAAAGTTATATTAAGTTGAATAATNTGGGAGNATTATAAAGTATCTTTGCAAAATTAACCTAGGTTAAAATTAAAAGTATGGATAATAAATTTACATATATGAGTAATCAGATTTTAANAAANATNATGTCTATTAGAAAGGGAATAGTTNTGCTGGTTTTTTTATTTGTTTCCAATGTTAATATTACAAAAGCACAGTGTTTTATTTTTCCTCAAGACACATCAATTTGTTATGGTTCATCAATTGCATTAACTGTTGATACTTTTTTAACAACATCAATATTGTGGAGTACTGGAGACTCAACAAATTCAATTGTTGTTGCACCAACACAAACCACTACTGTTTGGGTTGAACAAGTATTTAACGGAAGGACTTGCTATGATTCAGTNACTATTACTGTTTTACCTGAAATTAATATTACAGCAAATATTACTAANCCAAGTTCCCCAATTTTAGCTAATGGAAATATTACCACATTAGTTACTGGAGGNGGNGGTGGTTATATTTACCANTGGGANACTGCTGGNACANTTTTAAATCAATTTACAGGNCCAAATGCTCTTAATTTAATAGAGAACANTTATTGTTTAAATATACTTGATGTCAACGGATGTACAGCTGATACATGNTTNNCAGTTGAATGGAATCCTTGTCAAGTTCTAGACTCACTTATTACACCTGCTGCATGTAACGGCGATCAGGCAATGATTGAAATCACAGTTGATACTACTTCAGGNCTTGGACCATTTACATGGAATCCTATTTTTCAGACTCAATTTGAGTTCAGTTTTTATTCGGTTAACCCATATGCACTTGTAAGTACTATTCCTTTAAATACTCCTGTTGCTAATCAGTTTTTATCTGCTGGAGAGTATATTGTTTCAGTATATGATAGATCATGGCAAGATTCTTGCTATACAGATACCATCGTAATTACTGAGCCAGATCCAATTACTATAACTACTACAACTTTTTCAGTAACACTTCCTGGAAATAATAACGGAGTAATTAATATTGATAATATTACAGGNGGAACTAGTCCATATATATCTATTGATTGGTACGATCAGAGTGGAAATCTTTTTGCATCAGANACAACTTTNGTTGATAGTCTTTCCTATGCNAACGANTATACCGGTGGATATCAAATAAGTGTTACTGATACAAATGGATGTANCGNAGATACNATTATNTATCTTGANCCTTTAAATNCAGAACAAACACTAGATACTGCTTTATCAATTTTTAACCAAACTACNTGTTTTGGATATTGNGATGGTTCAATATTTATAGAAATGGAAGATGTAGGTAACTCTTCTGTTCCTCCTTTTACTTATGTGTTNATGGATTTCAGTAATTTTGGTGTCTATGATACAATTACNTTAGGACACCCNTATTANANTGCAAANACTCATAGCTTAAATTATATTAATTTATGTGCNGGAGCATATCAAATTCAGACTTTTGATTACTATGGTAATACTGGTCCGGTTGTTGAAGGTATTGTAGCTGAACCGGCACAAGTACAAGTTGATTTAGGACCTGATTTTGTTTTAAGATGTGGTGAGGATACTGTTATCGCTGGAGATGCTGCTGGTGGAAATATTTTAAACGATACTATTTTGGTCTCTCAAAATACATTAAGCTGGGGATCCAATTCTACAGCGTTTACTGATACTTTGGATCCAGCTAAAGAATATTTATTAGTTGTTCAAGGAACATATCAAGATAATCAAGGAAATACATTTGATGCTGCATACAATGTTGGTACCCAAGCTCCAGCAAATGATTGGATTTTAGGAACTGGTACAGCTCATAGACCATCTCCTGATGTATTTAATGTAAATAATACATACAATTTTGAATTTTCTGGATTTAGTGGTGTGCAGCAAGTTGTTTTGCCTGGGGGAACTAATTTCTCTGGAAATTTATCTTTTGTTCTTTATGAGATTTCTTTAGATACAACAATTTACAATTGGGTTTGGACAACAATTCCTGCTTCAAATCCAGCAATTATCAGTGATTTAGACACTGCATATGTATACCCTGGAGTAAATGGTACAGATTATGTTTTAACATTAACAGATCAACTTGGATGTTTTGGTTCAGATACGGTAAATGCAAGTTGGAATTTAAATATTTTAATTATTGATTCAATTACATCAACTAATGTTGGATGTAATGGTGGGCAAACTGGTTCAATAGCAGTTGTAATGGATACGACATCTGGATTTCAACCGTTCACATATTATATTGATGGAAATATAACAAATGATACTACATTTAATCTCTCAGCAGGAACATATTCTGTGTCTGTTTCAGATGATATTGGATGTCTTTCTGATACCGTTTTGGTAGATATTATTGAAAATGATTCTTTATATGCATGTATTGATAACGTAAACTTTGTTTCAGTTCAAGTTGATCAGTTTGTTATGTCTTTTGATACTGCTTTCTCATATACATCGGTGGCAACTCAACTTGGTCTTGACTACGAACTAGTTGTGAGTGGAACATTTCACGATACATTATGGGTTCCTTATCAGGATGCTGCATATAATTGGAATTCAGCTAACCCTAATATAGGCTTTGTCCATACTAATAATCCTTGGTCTTGGAACGGTCTAACTAATAATAGACCTAACCCTGATGTTTATGATCCTATTACACATACATATACATATTCATTTGTGGGAGATGGAAGTGCCCAAATTTTTGATTATATTGATTCAAATGGTGATTATTTTGGATCTGGAGGTCAGCTAACATTTACACTATATAAATTAGTTTGTCCGAATACAGATACAGCCTATACATGCTTTGGTCAAGGTACTGGATCTGCTACTATGTATGCAAACGGAGGAGTACCTTTTTTAGATGCTAATGGTAATGCTTACTACAAATACGAATGGCAAGATAATGCAGGTAATGTAGTTGATACCAACATGACGGCAACAAATTTATCAGCAGGTTTATATACAGCTAGCGTTATTGATGCTTTAGGATGTACATATTTTAGAGACTTATTAGTTATTGAACCAGAAAATCCTTTATCAATTGATACTTCTTCAAATTTTGCAAATGTATTGTGTTATGGAGATTCAACAGGTTCAATTACTCTGTATAATTCAGGAGGTTTTTCTCCCTACTTTTGTGTGCTTTTAAGAGATATTGGTGGGATATTAGATACTGTTCAAACTGTTATGGGAGATATTGACACTTTAGTTTTTGATGATCTTCCAGTAGGTTCTTATCAATATATACTCTATGATATGATGCCAGACAGCNTATATGGTNCATATATGCCATGTCCTGAAANAATGTCTTTTCAATTAACCCAACCACTNGAANTAATTACTACAGCTTCGTTAATTGATCATATNGATTGTTGGGGTGATTCTACAGGACAAGCATCTGTNTCTGTCATAGGNGGAGCTNCNCCATANACNTANAATTGGACNAGTGTTGGAGATACAACANCAATTTCAAATAATTTATATGCTGATACATCACTTCCTTTTCCAAGTACTACATGGCATTATGTTANAGTAACTGANTCGAACGGATGTCAAAGAACTGATAGTGTTCAAATTGAGCANATGTATCAAAAGATACGTCCTTTCTATATCAATACTGCAGGTCAGGGGATCTATGAAATNAATATNCTTGAGGATAGCGTTACATGTTATGGTGATTGTGATGGTTCTGCTGCACTATCAACAGTAGGAGGTGTTCTTCCACATACTTATGTTTGGGATGTTCCATCAGTTAATTCACCTAATTATACAAGNATGAATCAGCCTGATACAGTNGATTGGCTATGTGCCGGTGGTCATGATATAATTGTTACTGANGATGTTGGTTGTGAAACCATAATTAGATANCAAATAGAGCAACCAAATCAAATTTACGCTATTGGAANTCTGACTACTCCAATTTCTTGCTTTGGTTATGATGATGGTTCTGCTTTTGTATATGGAATTGGTGGAAATGATATACCTCCAGCAACTTATACTTACTCATGGCAATTGGATCCTAATTTATATTCTACTTTTGATGATTCATTGTTTTGGGCNTCTGATACAAATGCTAGNGGACAATCNTTTAATAATATTTCTGCGCAACNAACAGATTCAATTTTACCNCCAGGAATACATGTTGTNACAGTTACAGACTATAAAGGGTGTTTTGCTTCAGATACGNTTGAGTTTATTGAACCTTCTCAACTAANTGTAGATATTATTGATAGNATGATTGTTTATGCATATTGTGATAATACAGAGTCAGCATCACTTTGCGCTCAAGCCTTTGGTGGTACACCAAATTATACCTACCAGTTTAATGATGATTATCATCAAAATAATGTTGGTAGTNCTNCCGGAGAAAATAATCCTTTCTGTGCTACAAACCTTACACCTTATAATTCTCAGACTACAGCTGGAGTTCCTTTGGGATACTATTATGTGTCTGTGATTGATGAAAGAGGATGTTTTGCTGATGATTATATCGACATTGATAGTGTAACTAATNCATTTAANACAAGCTCNATTCAATATACAAGTCAAGATGTAAGTTGTTACAATGGATCAAATGGTGAAATCAATATTAGTAATATTAGTGGAGGTNTAGGTACTTTNCCTNCTGGATATACAATAACATGGACTGGTCCAAATGGTTATTCTAATAATATTCCTGTAATATCNTCACTTGANGCTGGTAATTATGCTTTAATTGTTAGAGACAGTTCTGCTCCTATTCCATGTCAAGTTACNATTAATATTCCTATTACAGAGCCAGATCAACTTTTGGTTACAATATATGATAAAAATGATGCAACATGTTTCCCAGAGGATCCTCTTGGATTTATTAACCCACCANCTGCAGGTTCATGTGATGGGCAAGTAATGGTAGATATTACTGGAGGTACTGGTCCATATTTTTATGATTTAGATGAATTAGGAGTNTATCCNTTGACNAATACTTCAGCAATACCAACACCTGGAGATACACTTATTTCATCTCTTTGTACTGGACCTCATACTATATATGTTACAGACATAAATGGATGTGAAGGTTCTGTATTACCTGGTGGTGTTGGTACTGTACATATTGATTCNGGTAGAATTGTACGCGCTCAATCAAGTGTTACTCAGTTACCATCTTGTTCAAATACAAATGATGGTGCTGCNATAGTATTATTTCCAAGTAATGATATTAGCTATTCATGGCAAACAAATAATTTGACTCCACCTTCNGGNCCATCTGGAAATATATTAGGTACTGGAACATCATTNAACAACTTTTATGGAGGTGACTACTGGTTAGTTGCTAGCTATACACCTGCTTCTAATTTTGGCTTACCTGTTCCNGGTTGTGANGCGATTGATTTAGTATCAATTCTAACNCCTACANCTATAACTTATACNTACAACTATGTTTCTCCATTGTGTTGGGGTGATGCTAATGGTCAAATACAAATTACAGCAATTTCTGGTGGATCTGGTCCGTACTCAGTNGAATGGGATAATACTACTTCNCTTCCGAATGGATTTAGTACTACTTTCCCAATNCCTGGATTTAATCCNCCTGCAAATCTTTTAGCTGGNACATATGCATTTACAATTTCCGATGCCAATGAATGTACCTTAACTGATTCTATAGAACTACTGCAGCCAGAACAACTTCAAGTAAATTTTGCTTCANAATCAACTTCATGTAATGGCGGAATTGATGGGATAATTGAAGTTATAAATATTTCTGGAGGTGTNTTTAACCCTNCTCCAGTAAAANCTGATTTTTCTTGGNCCCCTAACTTAGCACCTATAGGTGCTCCAAACAATTTAGAATGGGAAGGAGGAGCNNNNANATATAATGTAGTTGTAACTGATGNACAGGGTTGCTCTTTAANTGACACTGTAATTATTGATGANCCTGACCCTATAGAAGTTTCTTTNGATCCTNTNATTTATGGNGTTGATGCAAGTGGAAATNATATTCATGTTAGTTGTTTNGGATNTAGTGATGGNGAACTCGTTACAATAGTNTCGGGTGGAAATNATGGCTATNCATATTCTATTGGNTCTACAAACAATANTANTGGTATCTTTACTGGATTATCATCAGGAAGTGTTACTGTTGATGTTGAAGATGTAAAAGNTTGTCTNGGACAAGCCNCNATAGTATTAAATTCTCCAACTGCTGTGANTTTAGATTTAACNCCNTATGTNAATGATTTTGGAAATAANATTTCNTGCTTTGGAGGTTCTGATGGATCAATTGTNACGACNGTTTCNGGTGGAATACCTGAAGANAATGGNACATACAANTANAGTTGGTCTAATGGTGCAACNTCACAAGATGTTGTNGGTCTCNCTGCAGGNACATATACNTGCGTTGTAACNGATGCAAANGGNTGTTCAGATNANATGTCNGTAACTCTNATTGAGCCAAANGAAACNTTTGANGCNAATGTNATNACAACAAATTATGGTGGNCCTGGAAATCAGGTTTANACANTTGAATTNCAAGATNTGACAACTGACAATAGTGGAAATCCAATTACAGANCTTACGCATGNATGGTGTTGGGACTATAGNGTATTTTTCAATGAAAATATTCAAGCTNATGATACAATTTGTAATCAATCTNCANNTNCGTTTGACTANNNNGGAATTCTTTAGTTATGACTTTGANANTATTGGATCNAATTCAATNTATGTAGTTGTAACAGANAATTCNACTGGTTGTAAAGATAAAGTAGATTTTACAATTGANGTTCAGGGAATGCCTGAAGCNAANAATATATTCTCTCCAAATGGAGATGGGNTNAACGATGTTTTCTCTTTTGGTGAATATGCTATGGATAAAATGAATGTTGAAATATACAANAGNTGGGGNGANAGAGTTTATTCNTGGGATGGNGAAAATAAATCTTGGGATGGTAATGGAGTAGATGGNCANCCNCTTTCTGAAGGNGTNTATTTTTATGTNNTNCANGCTACTGGNCAGGACGGNTATCATTATGAAAAGAAAGGTTCAATNACCTTAGTTAGATAANTAAAATATGAAAAAATTTATTTTTNTTCTTTCTTTAATAGTAGTTTTTTTTAATNCGAATGCTCAAATAATTNTATCTCCAGATACAAGTNTTTGTGGTNTTTANAATGACACGNTACAAGCTNTNAGNCAAGAGTTAAGTTCTATAAATACTGATGATATTCATGGCGCTGTAGCTATTCCTTTAGGNTTTACATTTAATTTTTATGGCANTNCTTATAATTCATGTGTTCTTTCTGCCAATGGATANATAACTTTTGATATANCACAAGCAGGACANTATTCTCCNTGGGGTATATCNGCNCCTATACCAAACCCAACTGGAACAATGCCAGAAAATGCNATAATGGCNCCATGGCAAGATATTTTACCTGGACCGCCCCCTAACAATAATATAACNTTTGGTACTACTGGCTTGGCTCCAAACAGAAGATTTACGGTNACATGGTGTGAGATTCCAATGTTTTCATGNACNCAAGATTTACATACTTCTCAAATCATTTTATATGAAGGAAGTGATAAGATTGAAATGTTTTTACAAGATAAACCNCTTTGTGCAACATGGAATGGAGGAGCTGCAGTACAAGGACTGGTTGATGCTACCTCTACAAANTTTGATATTGTTAATGATCCTNTATTAGGGCAACCAAGAAACTTTCCTTTACAGTGGACTGCTACTAATGAAGGTTGGGAATTTATTCCAAATGGAACAACATCNTANACAATAAATCAAATTACATATGTTCCANTTATTGCAGGNACAAATGTTTGGACNGATGCNAATGGAAANGTTTTAGGTACAGGNCCATCATTNCCTGTTNCTTTNTCTTCANCAACAACAATATATGCAAATGTTTCTGGTGCATGTTCNGCTGGTCAATTATCNGATTCAGTTGTTATTTCCGTAACNGGTTGCTTTACTATATCAACTATTACGAATGATGCNAGCTGTTCAGGAAATGATGCTTCCATAACTTGTGTNCCAGATACTAGCNTAACTAATCCNCCATGGAANATNCANTTNCTTGANCTGAATGGAAATATTGTTCAAAATGCNCCTAATGTTACTACATTTACTCANACATTCAATAACTTGTTTCCTGGAACATACGTAGTTAATGTTACTGATATTTTTGGTTATTCATCACANCAATCAGCGACAGTTGGACAAATTCAAAATCCAATTTCTACTTCNGTTAATTATTCTAATGTNAATTGTTANAATGGAAATGATGGTAGAATTGCAGTTCACGTTAATAATGCGGCAACTCCTTTTTATCATTANTTGAATGGAGTTTTAAATACAAATCCAGTTGATTCTGTATTTGATAATTTGTCTGCTGGTTTTTATATTGTAAGTGTAATAGATGATAACAATTGCTTACATAGAGATACAGTCGTTATTTCGGNACCATCTAATCCATTACAAGCNATTGTTTCTTCNAAGATTAACACATGTCATTCAGATAGNACAGCTTTTGCAGTTGCTATGGGTATAGGAGGTACTCCTTTTGCTAATGGTACGTATCTATATAATTGGTATGAT
>NZWA01000054.1 GCA_002697505.1 Flavobacteriales bacterium
TCACATAAAAACAGGTGAAGAACTGCCTGCTGGAGCATATATTTATGAAATCTACTACCAAGATTTTGAAGGATGGAAACACAATGAAATGAAGCAAATGTTTATTGTAAGATAATTATTTCCTAAAGCTATTAATTTTTCTTTCTAAAGAGGTTAGTTTCTTTAGTATTTCATTTTCCTTAGAAATAATTTGTTCTTCTTTTTCTAAAATATCACCTTGATTTTTTAGTTTTTCTTGCTCATTTTTAGCAAACTCAGCTGATACTATTCCTGTAGGAACAGCAATAATTGCATAACCAAGTAGCATGATTAAAACAGATATAGTTTTTCCTAATCCAGTACTAGGGACAACATCTCCATAACCTACAGTAGTTAAAGTTACAACAGCCCAATAGATTGAATCTGCTATACTTTCGAAACCATTTTTTTGACCTTCAACAATATACATTAAAGTTCCTAGTACTACTACAACTAATGAAATATATAATATGAACACAATTATTTTTGGCCTAGATGATCTTAAAGCAATTTGCATCCTATGTCCACTTTTAAGATATGGTGTTAATCTAAAGATTCTAAAAACTCTAATTAATCTCATTATTCTTATATCACTTAAATGACCAATAGGACCTGCAACTACAAGTGTTAAATATGTTGGTATAATTGATAGTAAATCAATAATACCCATGGTAGAAAAAATATATTTTTTTCTAATTCTAGAACTATAAATTCTTAGTGCGTATTCAATAGTAAAGAAAATAGTAAAAACCCATTCAATAGTCAAAAGAAGGGATCCGTATTTATTATGAATTTCTTTATCACTATCCATTATCACTCCAACAAGTGAAAGAATAATTGCAGCTAATAATACTATGTCAAAAATTTTTCCAGCTCTGGTTCTATAGCCAAAAATAATCTCTCGCAGCTTATCTCTAAACATATCTTTACTCATAAAGTTGATTTAAAGCAAAACTAATTGTTTTTTTTTATTTAATAAGAATAATTTAATTAAGCTTAAAAAGACTATTAAAATTAATTAAATTTATGGCGATAGAATAGATAAGTTTTGACAAAAAATTTTCAGATATACAGGTCCTCAGCTGGTGCAGGAAAGACATACATGCTATCAGTTAATTTTATTAAATTATCCTTACATGGATATTTTAATGGAGATATTAAATATTACCAAAAAATATTAGCTATTACATTTACCAATAAAGCTGCTGCTGAAATGAAAGATCGTATAATTTTTTATTTAAGATGTTTATCATTTGAGGAGGATAAGGATGATATTTTGTTTAACATTACTAAAGATACAAGCTATCAAAATCAAAAGGTTTTTGATGCTGCCAAAAACATATATAGTCATATTATTCATAATTATAATAAGTTAAGTATTTCAACAATTGATAAGTTTACCACTCATTTGGTTCGTTCTTTTTCCAAAGATTTAGGTTTGTCATATAACTTTGATTTAGAGCTAGATAACAGTAAAATTATGCAGCCTGTTATTGCTCTCATGTTGAGTGAGATTTCTGCAAAAGGAGATAATTTGTCAGAGCTTTTAGTTGGTTTTGTCATGTCAAAGGTAGATGAAGGAAAAAATTCAGATATAGAAGTTGATTTAAATGAATTTTCTTCAGAGTTATTTAAAGAAGGTGTTTATGATTATTTTAATAAAAATAAACTCAGTTTAAAAAATTATATTGATGTTAAAAATAATTTTTCTAATAAGTTTAAAGAATTAGAACATGAGATTAAGCAGCTAAGTCATAAAGTTCGTCATTATTTTAGTTTAAATAATTTAACTAAAGATCATTTTACGAGAGGAACTTTTTATGATTTATTTATAAAAAAATTAGGTAGTGATAATTATGAAAAATGGATGCCTTCAAAGACACTGCAAAAGAATATAGAAAATGGAGTCTGGTATTCAAAAAATGCAAATCAAATTATAAAGAACCAAGTTAATTTATGTGTTAAAGAATTAAATAGTTTTTATCAACAACTAATTGTTTTACTTAGAGAGTTTTTTTCTTACAAAGAGATACTTAAAAATATATATCAACTATCAGTTCTTTTAGAACTAAATAAAAGAAAGGAAAAATACAAGAAAGAAAATAATATTGAACAATTATTTGATTTTAATAAGAAAATTAATGAAATTATTTCTTCTGAATCTTCTGCATTTATTTATGAAAGGATTGGTGAAAGATATCAACATTATTTAATTGATGAATTCCAAGACACATCTACAATGCAATGGCAAAATCTTCTACCACTTTTGGTTGATTCTCTAGATTATGGTAAAAGTTATATTGTTGGTGATGGTAAGCAATCTATTTATAGATGGAGGGGTGGAGAAGCAGAGCAATTTTTACAGTTGCCACTTATTTATAAATCCCAAAATTTAGTATTAAAATCAGAATGGGAAGCTAAGTTGAATCATCATTACCGCGCAAATATTTTAGACTTTAATTATAGAAGTAGAGAAGAGATTGTCAATTTTAACAACTTATTTTTTGAAAAAACAAAACATTTACTAGATGAGGATTTACAAGATATGTACAAGAATCATAATCAGAAAGTAGTTAGAAAAGGTGGTGGATTTGTTCATGTTGAGTTGTTTGATGGTGATAAACAACAGTACAAAGAAGAAATATTAAAAAAAATTGTCGGAATAATTAAAGATTTGACAAAAGAAAAAAAATCACTACATAAGGATTTTACAATATTATGCAATACTACAAAACGAGTTTCATTGGTTGCAAATTATTTGTTAGAAAATAATATTCCAGTTGTTTCAAGCGAGGGTTTATTGTTATCAAGTTCTTCAAAAATAAATTTCTTAATTTGTGTTTTAGATTATATTAATGATCCATATGATTATGTTGCCAGGGCAGCAATCGTTTCTTATTTAAACAAAAATAAGTTGATTAATGATGAACTACATAAATTAAACTTACAGTTAAAAGATTTAAACGAGTTTCGTAATATTTTAAAGAAATCTAAAATTATTATTAATGAAGTGAAATTATTGAAGTTATCTTTCTATGAAATGATTGAGCAATTAATCATTGATTTAAATATTAAAGCAGATGTTTATATTGATTTTTTTCTTGATTTTGTTTTTGAATATTCAAAAAATTTAGATTGTAATTTACCATCTTTTTTGAGGTATTGGGGTGAGAAAAAACAAAAAGAAGCAATTGTTATACCTGAAGGCTTAAATGCTGTCCAAATCATGACAATACATAAATCTAAAGGCTTAGCATTTAAAAACGTCATAATTCCTTTCAATTGGGAGGACACAAAAAATAAAAATGATATATGGGTTAATAGTTCACATAATTTTAATGGTATTCTCCCTAGTGCATTGGTAAAATCTAGTTCAAAGCTTGAAAATACTTTTTTTTCAAATGATTTTAAGAAAGATAGTAATTTAAGGTTGCTAGATAACCTTAACAAGTTGTATGTTGCAACAACAAGAGCAAAAGATCGATTGTATATTTTTTCAAAATCTTTTTCTAAAAATATTAAAAACGATTACAAGTATAAAGGCAATTTAAATTCTTTTTTATACAATTACCATGATAATTATCCTTTGTATATGGGTAATGATAATTTTGCAGAAAATAAACAAAAGTTTTCTTATGATTTATTTAATGTTAAAGAAAAGAATAAGTTAGATTGGAGAGAAATTATTAGTATTAAGAATTCTGCATCAGAAATTTTTGATTTTGATAAAAGTAAAAATAAAAAAGACCAGGGAAAGTTACTACACAAAATACTAGCAGATATTCATTATTTAGAAGATAAAAATATGGTTCTTGAATCATATTGTAGTTTAAGTGAGTATAAAAATCAGAGTTTTAGTAAAATAAAAAATACAATAAATAATTTCTTTTTATCAGAAGATATTTTAAGATATTTTGATCATAATTGGATTGTAAAAACAGAAAAAGAAATCCTAATGCCTAGTGGTAAAACATACATACCTGACAGGCTTCTTTTTCATAAAAAATCAGATGAAGTTGTAGTTATTGATTATAAAACAGGTAAGGCTAAAAAAGAACATGAAAATCAAATACTTAACTATGCTAGAGCTTTATCTAATATGGGTTATAATAATATCAAGAAAGTTTTAATTTATGTTAATAAAGAAAATATAATTAAAGAATTATGAAGCCTTTTTTAGAAAAAATAGCAGAAAGACTTATTGAAAAATATCCAAATAATATGCATCAGGTTCATATTATTTTACCTTCTAAAAGAGCTATCGTGTTTTTAAAGAATTACATTTCAAAAAAAATTAAAAAAGCTGTATTTCTTCCAAAAATAACATCTATTGAAGATTTTATTTTAGAAGTTTCAGCACTAGAAATTTTGGATAACATTTCTCTTCAATTTAAATTATTTAAGTCCTATAAAAGAGTATCAAAAAAAACTACAGATTCCTTTGATGAGTTTTTGAAATGGAGTACTATTTTACTTAACGATTTTAATGATATTGATAGAAATCTTGTAGATGCAAAACAGTTATTTACAAATTTAAGAGATTTAAAAAAGCTTGATAGTTGGACAATTGAAGACTGGAGTCTTGCTGAAAAAAAATTAACTAAAGTTCAACAAAATTATATTTCTTTTTTTGAAGATTTATACTTGATTTATAATGATTTTACAATGTCATTAATTGAATCATCTCTTTCTTATCAGGGACTAGCATATAAAATAGCTAGTGAAAAGATTACTGATTATGAGCTTAATGTTGAGAAAGTATGGTTTGTTGGCTTGAATGCTTTGACTAAGTCTGAACAAGTAATAATTGATTATTTAAAGAATAAAGATATTGCAAGAGTCTTTTGGGATGCTGATAAGTTGTATTATGACAATCCAATTCATGAGGCAGGTAGTTTTTTGAGAGAGCAAAGAGAAAAATGGCATGAAATAGATTTTAATGGAGTAGGAAATTATTGGTCAGNTANAAAAAATAATTTTCAAATNATTGCTTGNCCNAAATCTATGTCACAAGTAAAAGTTGCNTCAGAAGTTTTAAGTCAATTTAATTCTGATGATTTAGAAAAAAGTAAAACTGCTGTTGTTTTGGCTGATGAATCTTTGTTGTATCCAATGTTAAACTATTTACCTTCTAATGTTAAAAAGCTNAATGTTACTATGGGAAGTGAGCTNAAAAAAAGCAGTATGTTTTCTTTTTTTCAACTTNTTTTTGATATGCAATTACACNCTCTTNATAACAAAGAAAATAAATTTTATTATAAACATGTTTTAGACTTNGTATCNCATCCATATTTTATTAAGTTAANTAATAGAGATAACTTNTATAATTTTAAATTACAATTAACTAAAGACAATGTGATTTTCCTTGATNACTCTTATATATCCTCTTTTTTCGAAAAGAATAATTTATTTAAATATATTTTTAGCAAATGGAATACNGGCTTTTATGCGGTTAACTGTGTTAGAGAAATAATTCAGCTNNTATTTAATCATTTNNTNNATTNAAAAAGTTCATTTGATTCTGAANTNATNGTTTTTTTNGANAAATTANTAACNCATTTAGAAACNATNATTNANAANATAGATTTTGATTTTGAGCTTAAAACATTTCATNTTTTATTTAANCAACTNGTNTCNCAAGAAAAAGTCCCTTTTCAGGGTGAGCCACTGNAGGGGTTGCAAATGATGGGTATTTTNGANTCTAGAACATTAGATTTTAAAAATATTATTATGTTAGGTGTAAATGAGGGTATCATTCCTAAGAATCAANCTACTGATTCATTTATTACTTATGACTTAAGAAAGTTTTTTAAAATGCCAACAAATTCTCAAAAAGATGCTGTTTTTGCATANCATTTTTATAGATTNCTACAAAGATCAGAAAATATAACTCTAATATACAACTCCGAAATTGACCGATTTGGTTTAGGAGAAAAAAGTAGATTCATAACCCAATTACTTTCAGAATATAAGGTTGGGNAAATAAAGCANTCAATTTACCAATCTGNTATTCCTGAATTAANAGAAAAAAAGAAAGGNANTCTGANANTTGAAAATAAAAATTTAGAGAATGANATAATNAANTGGATGAAAAGAGGTGTNTCAGCTTCTTCATTAATAAAATATATNTCATGTAGCCTTTCCTTTTATTATNATTATATAGCTAAAATTANACCAAAAAAAGAAATAGAGGAATTTGCNGAATCTAGTACTNTAGGAAATGTTATACACAAATCGTTNGAGGAATGNTATCCAANAGGTTTTTTAACTGAAAAAATATTGTTAGATATTNAAAAAANTATTCCAAATAAAATAAANTTGTTATTNCAAGAAAGTTTATCAAATAATAGTTTTAGTACCGGTAAGAATTATTTNAGTTTAAAAGTTTTACAAAGATTAGTATTTTCATTTTTGAGTTTAGAAATTAAGATGTTGAAAGAAAATCTTAAAAANAATAGAAAAGTCAAAATTTTATCTCATGANTTAGAAATTAACCATNGCTTGTCTTTTAGTGGAGTTAATATAAANTTATGTGGTTTTATTGATAGAGTTGATANNGTNGGNGATGANNTAAGAATAATTGATTACAAGACNGGAAAANTTGATGNTGCTGATTTAATCTTTGAAAACATTGATGANCTATTTGTAAATCCTAAAAAATCTAAAGCATTTCAATTGCTAATGTATGTNTATTTGTANGTAAAGAAAAATCCAAAATCTGTCAATAGTAAAATNAGCGCNGGAATNTTCTCATTTAAAAATTTAAAAAGNGGTCTATTGTACTTATCAGTTAAAGAGAAAAACAAGATAAACAAGCTNANAATTACTAATGAGNTAATAAATACTTTTGAAGAGAAACTTAAATCTCTTTTGTCGCGTATANTAAATGATGATTTTGTTGAAACTGATGATAANAAGTCNTACGANTGGATAGATTATTCTTCAATTTATAGAGTTTAGATTTGTGAATAAAAAACAACTTTTTNTTCTATTTTTTTTAGCAATATATTNTANTANTAATTGTTATGGTGATGTTGTTGGTATGTTTGATTTTCTNNCATCNAATAAANCTATAACNCAAGATAAANATAATTGTAAATTAATATCATTNAAAGNAGANAATTTAGATTATATAATANAAAAAGATTTGCAACAGTTTGAGTTGGATATTCCAACAATAGATAATAATTTTATTAGATGTAGTTTAAAAAAATTTTCTGTTNNAAATTCAGATCATAAATTAATTATTCAAAAAAANAACTCACAAAAAAGNGAACAGTGTCAATCAAATATACATTCATATTTANTTAATTATTTTGGAGAATCTTTAGGNNTAATGATTTATTATGATAATAAAATAATAATTAGTTATAAGTATAAGGGNAGGCAGTTTGAAATTAATAAAGTCNATAATCAATTTTTTTTATTTGATGTGAATGATACTAANCTAAAAAATAGTTTCACATGTCAAGTTGAAGAAAAAAGATCAGAAATTGTAAGAGGNAATAATTTAAATGAGTCTTTTTCTNNTACACCTAAGTGTTTAGAGCTTGCNATAGAGATAGATCAGTATACAAGAAANACTTTTANNTCTANTACGTCAGCTTTAAACTGGGCTCATGCTATTGTTGCNGGAGCTAATCAGCTATATGCTTCAGAAGTNAANCTTAATATTACAGTAGNNAGTACTATAATTTGGGAAACAGTAGANCCATATGCTAATTATGTCAATAATGCAAGTAGTATGTTNTCTGCACTTAGAAACNATTGGATTAATAANAATAGTTCTNTTTCTAGAGATCTTGTTCATTTAATGACAAAGCGATCAAATACTGGTACTGGAGGTATTGCATATAGAGATGTTTTGTGTGACAACTCTTGGGGTTATGCTTTTAGTGCTAACTTAAATAATAATACAAATTTTAGCTTTCCAAATCCTTCATATACATGGAATTTAATGGTTGTAAATCATGANATTGGACATAATNTTGAGTCNCACCATACGCATTGGTGTGGNTGGCCTGGNGGGCCAATAGACAATTGTGTTTCTGTTGAGGGGAACTGTACAAATAATCCAAGTCCACAACTTGGGACAATTATGAGTTATTGTCACACTACTTCATCTGGAAGTATTATTGATTTTCATCAGGTTGTTGTTAATAATGCTCTTAATCCAGGTATTTTAGGGGCAAGTTGTTTGACCTTATGTCCTTTTTATGGCTGTACAGATTCAAATGCAACTAATTATGATTCTACAGCAACTGTTGATGATAGCAGTTGTATGTATGCTCCACCTCAACTTTCAGCAGTTGTTAATAATATTAGTTGTCATGCTTTAAATGATGGAAGTATCGATTTAGTTGTTAGTGGTGGTTTGACTCCTTATACATTTATTTGGAGTAATGGACTTTTTACTGAAGATATCAATAATCTACCACCTGGAACATACACTATTAATGTTTCTGATGCCTTAGGTCAAATTTCATCAGCATCCTACCTTATTACTGAACCAAATCCAATAACAGCAATATATGCCGTCACGAATACTAGTGGAGTAGGAATGAGTGATGGTTCTATTTCTGTTACTGCAAACGGGGGAGTACAACCATATATTTATTATTGGATTGGTTTTTCGTCAACTGCATCTACTCTTAATAACCTTTCTTCTGGAGTATATGTAAATTATATTTTAGATAATAATGGATGTATTTATAACGATTCTGTTGAAGTTTTTGATTATATTCCAATTCCTTTATCTTTATCTTATGTTGTGACTGATGTTAGTTGTAACGGTGAATCAACTGGTTCAATCGATATATCCGTTTCTGGAGGTTCATCTCCTTATATATATCAGTGGAGCAATGGTCATGTTTCTGAAGATATTTTTAATTTATATTCAGATAATTACATTATAACTGTTACAGATGTTCAGGGACAGTTTATTTCTGATACTATTTTTGTTGATGAAGCCGAAGAGATGTTAATATCATACCAAATAACCAATGAAAGTAGCGTAGGTGCAAGTGATGGTGCTATTGATATGTCAGTAACTGGTGGTTTACAACCATTTTCTTATTTTTGGAATACAAACCCATCCCAAACTACTGAAGATTTAAGTAATTTGAGTAGTGGTTCTTATATTAGTTATGTTGGTTATGATAATTGGTCGTGTTTTGTGCATGATACTGCTTTTGTTGGTTTAGATATTCAGGGATGTACAGATTCAACTGCTTTAAATTATAATCCATTGGCTACTGTTGATGATGGTTCTTGTATTTCAGTAGTATATGGCTGTACAGATTCCA
>NZWA01000055.1 GCA_002697505.1 Flavobacteriales bacterium
AAGACAACAGCTAAGAAGACAACAGCTAAGAAGACAACAGCTAAGAAGACAACAGCTAAGAAGACAACAGCTAAGAAGACAACAGCTAAAAAGAGTTCTTAAAAAAATAAATTTTAATACATAAATATGGCACATAAAAAAGGAGCAGGTAGTAGTAAAAATGGTAGAGAATCAGAAAGTAAAAGACTAGGTGTAAAAATATTTGGTGGACAAAATATAATTGCTGGAAATATTATTGTTAGACAGAGAGGTACGAAGCATAACGCTGGCAAAAATGTTGGTGTCGGAAAAGATCATACATTATTTGCATTAGTAGATGGTAAGGTTAAGTTCACCAAAAAGAAAAACAATAAATCATATGTTTCTGTTGAAACGATAAATTAATTTTGTTATAGATTAAGTGCTTTTAAAACTCTTGATTTTCAAGAGTTTTTTTGTTTAAATTTGTTTAGTAAAAATTAAGTTATGTTAGATTTAAAATTTCTTAGAAATAACAAGGATCATGTTATAAAGTTGTTAAAAGTGAAAAACTTTTCTTCATTACAAATTATAGATGAGTTGCTAAATTTTGATAATCAACGAAAAATTAATCAACAANAAACAGATCAATTATTNTCGGAATCCAAAAAAATANCAAAATCAATAGGGGAATATTATAAATCTGGAAAAGAAAATATTGCAAATGATTTAAAATNATCTGTTTTAGATATAAAAGAAAAGATTAAAATACTAAGTNCTGAAAAAGAAGAATTACAAGAAAAAATAACACAAATACTTTTAGAAATACCAAATGTACCCCATATATCAGTNCCTGTTGGACAATCAGACAAGGATAATNCAATTATTAAAGAATCAGGNGAAATNCCGTNATTAGATAATAATGCAAAGCCTCATTGGGAATTAGTTANGGATTATAAATTGATTGATTTTGAGNTNGGAAATATAATAACAGGCTCTGGTTTTCCTGTTTANACNAATAAAGGAGCTAAACTTCAAAGAGCACTCATATCNTATTTTTTAGATAAAAATATNGAAGCTGGTTATCAAGAATTTTTACCACCTNATTTAGTAAATAGAGATTCTGGNTTTGGAACAGGACAATTACCAAAATTTGAAGAAGATCTTTANAAAATATCAAATGATGATTTATTTTTAATTCCAACAGCTGAAGTCCCAATAACAAATTTNTTTAGAAATANAATTTTAAATGAACTTCCTNTTAAATGTACTTCTTACACTCCTTGNTTTAGAAGAGAAGCTGGNTCATATGGAAAAGANGTAAGAGGTTTAAATAGACTTCATCAATTTGATAAAGTTGAAATAGTACAAATAGAAANCCCAGANAATTCTTACAATGTTTTANANGAAATGGTNAANCATGTTTCAACAATTTTAGATGAATTAGAGTTACCATATAGAATTTTAAAATTATGTGGAGGAGATNTAGGATTTAGTNCAGCTTTGACTTTTGATTTTGAAGTATATTCTGCTGCNCAAAAAAGGTGGCTTGAAGTAAGTTCTGTTTCAAANTTTGAAAGTTATCAAGCTAANAGATTNAAATTGAGATTCAGAGATCAGTCTGGAAGTATTTCTTTATGTCATACGCTTAATGGNAGCGCATTAGCTCTTCCAAGAGTTTATGCTGCTATACTTGAAAATAATCAAACAAAAAACTCAATAAAATTACCCAAAGTCTTGNATAAATATACTGGATTTGAANCTTTATAATGATTAGNTTTATTACGTTATTGTTTTTGTTNTNACCAATATTATCTATATCCCAAAATATTGATTACAAGACAGCATATCAGTATTANGTTAATGGTGANTATGAAAAAGCANTTTTAATTTATAAAGANTCTCCAAAATCATCTTTGTCTTCGTATTANAANNCATANTATATGTCTTTAGTGTATTTAAAAAAATATACTGATGCAAAGAAATTAGTNAATACCATGATTAGAAANCAAAAGCAAAATTTAGGTTANAAAGTAGATCTAGTNATTGTGTTAGANAAAGACGGTAATAAAAGAGAAGCAAATAAAAATCATTTNGAGATTATTANAAATATTAATGGAACATATAATCANTCNATATATTTAGCCAATAAATANAAAACNCATGAAATGTATGAGAAGGCATTAGGTATTTATNCNAANTCAGAAAAANTTAATAAGAAAGATAATTTTAATATTCAAAAAGCAGAGCTATATTCTTATTTAGATAATAATGACATGATGATAAAAGAGTATNTTAATTGTATTNTTAAATATCCAAAAACTAAAAACCAAATTATATCAAAAATTCAAAAGTTTTTAGATAATGATGGGATAGAAAATTATGAAAATTATGAAATNACNAAAAAACAATTATTATTATCAATAAATAAAAATANAAATAATTTACAGTTAACCGAGATNTTAATTTGGTTGTATATGCAATCTGCGGATTTTAAAATGGCTTTAATACAAGCCAAAGCTCTGGATAAAAGAGGNGAAAATNACGGNAAAATAGTATNTGATATTGGAGAAACTTTANTAGACTANCAAGAGTATGATATGGCCATTGATGCATTTAATCATATTTTGAATTTAAATCAAAAAAGTGAANTGTATATTTCATCTTGNATAAACAAGTTGTTTGCTATGACTAAGTNANTTTCTACAAAAANAGATTTAAATAAAATANATGATTTATACATTAAATATATNAGAGAGTTAGGTAAAAANAGTAATACGGTTTTGTTACTTTCAAATTATGCAAACTTCAAGGCNTTTTATTTNAATCAGTTGAANGAAGNNAGNACATTNCTTGAAGAANCNATTAATATCAATCAAATATCTTCAACTGATTTAGCGGAATGTAAATTAGAGTATGCNGATATACAATTATTGCTTGGAAATATTTGGGAAGCATTATTGTATTATTCACAGGTTGAAAAAGATTTNAAAGAAAATCCAATTGGTCACGAAGCAAAATTAAGGAGCGCAAAAGTTGCATATTTTCAAGGNGATTTCTCTTGGGCACAAGCACAATTACAAGTTCTTAGAGCTTCGACTTCAAAACTTATTGCTAATGATGCAATGAAGTTATCTTTATTGATTACAGATAATTATAATTTGGATACCGCAGAATTTCCAATGAAAACATTTGCAAAAGCTGATTTGTTAATTTTTCAAAATAATTATAATGAGGCATTTGTAAAGTTTGACTCAATTTTATATAACTTTCCTGGACATTCTCTTGAAGATGAAATTTATATGAGAAAAGCGGATATTTATTACNGAAGTGATAGTTTTAACCTNGCNCTAGAAATGTATGAAAAAGTAATTCAAGATTATAGTTTTGATATTTTAGCAGATGATGCCATATTTAAAAAAGCTAAATTATTTGAAAAAATGAATGATCTAGAGAGTGCAAAAAATCTTTATGAAAAATTAATTNTAGAATATTCAAATAGTATTTATACCGCTGAAGCTCGAATAAGATTTAGATCAATNAGAGGTGATAAAAATGAATAGTACNATGATANTATATAATGTTACTGTAAGTGTAGATAANTCAATTGTTAAAGATTGGCTTAAATGGATGNGAAATGATCATNTTCCTGAAATCATATCAACTAAAATTTTTAATAAAGCCCAAATTAATCGANTAATTACAGAAAATGATAGTGGTCATACATTTGCAGTATCTTATAGCTGTAAAAGTATGAAGGATTTACACAACTATCAAGTTAATTATGCNCCNTTATTGCAACAAAAACATTTCAAAAAGTTTGGTGATAAAGCAGTTGCTTTTAGAACCATAATGGAGGTANTAGATNTTTTTTAAGTTATTNNTTTAAAAAAGGATTATTTATTTTTTCATTNACTANAGTTGTTGAAGGACCATGTCCACAATAAATAGTNGTTTCGTCTGGTAAATTGATGATTTTTGTGTTAATGCTTTCAATAAGTNTTTTGTGATTTCCNCCAGGNAGGTCAGTTCTACCAATACTGTTCATAAAAATTACATCACCTGAAATCAAAAAATTATTTTTTTTATTGTANAGGCAAATATGTCCTGGAGAATGTCCTGGAGTAAAAAATATTTTAAACTGTTCTTTACCTAATTNTATATTNTCATTTTCATCTATAAAANTATCAGCTTTTGGAGAAGGTTGATAATTTTCGAATCCATAAGATTTTGCAATATTTTCTGATTGATTCAATAATTCCTCTTCTTTTTTATGTGTAAATAATTTAATNTTCCAANTTTTNATTACAAAATTATTGCCAAAAATATGATCAATATGACAATGAGTATTAATTAGTCTTTTGGGAACNAGTTTTTTTGATGATATAAAATTAAATAGNATTTTTTCTTCGCTTGAATCATAACATCCTGGATCTATGATTATACAATCTTTAGTTTCTTCATCATANACTACATATGTATTTTCAGCAAATGGATTAAATGTAAATGTTTTTATTTTCATATTNAAACTAGTATACTTATACAAATATANAAGTTATTTATATTTGTATTATGATTGACAAAATTAAGCNTTTATCTAAAAAGTATTTTGAAGAAATTNTTCAGATTAGAAGATATCTACATAAAAATCCTGANTTATCTTTTCAAGAATATAATACGTCTAGGTANATAAAGAAAATTTTAGATAANTGGAATATTTTATATGAGGATAATATAGCTCAAAATGGTATAGTAGCAATATTAAAAAGTAACCAACCAGATTCAAAAANAGTTGCANTAAGAGCAGATTTTGATGCTTTACCAATAAAGGAAGAAAATAATGTTGAATATTGTTCAACAAANAATGGAGTAATGCATGCTTGTGGTCATGACGCTCATACNGCTTCACTNTTGGGAACCCTACTAATACTNAANAATTTAAAAAATTTCTGGNAAGGAACTATTAAGTTTATTTTTCAACCTGCTGAAGAAATGCTACCAGGTGGTGCTCGTCAAATGATTGATGAAGGNGTATTGAAAAATCCAACTGTAAAAAAAATTTTTGCCCAACATGTTTTTCCAGATTTAGAAGTAGGAAAAGTTGGTTTTAAGNCTGGAAAATATATGGCTTCAACAGACGAAATATATATTAAGGTAAATGGAANAGGAGGGCACGCTGCCTTGAAAGAAAAATATAATAATCCAATTTTAGCAGCATCTAAAATTATTATTGCATTAGATGATTTTTTTAAAAATGAGAANACAGTTAAATCAGTTTTTGCTATAGGTTATATTNAAGCAAATGGTTCAACAAATGTAATTCCGNAATCGGCATNTTTAAAAGGAACATTTAGATCCCTTGATGAGTTGTTTAGAAAAAAANCTCATCAAAACATCAAAAAGATTGTAAANACAATTGCTTCTNAATGNTCTGTGAATGTTGANTTANATATCAAAAAAGGATANCCGTGTTTAATTAATGATAGTATTTTAACTAATGAAACTATAAAGAATGCCAAAAAATATTTAGGTAATGACAATGTTGTGATATTACCNGAAAGATTAACTGCGGAAGANTTTGCATATTTTTCACATNAAGTTCCTGCNTGCTTTTATAGGTTGGGAACATCAAATAAATCTAAAGGAATAACNAATCAATTGCATACTTCTANATTTAATATTGATGAAACTGCACTTGAAATATCTATGGGTTTAATGGCGTATNTTACAATTAGAAGTTAATTTAACAACTTTTTTCCTATCGAATAAAATTCATTACAAAATATTTTTATTCTNTTTTTTATTTCAACTGATATTAGCTCNATNTNATNAAAGTCATTTGATGTTGCATATATAANTCNTGGAAGCTGAATCATTCTCCATTNGTTCATGCAGATCTGTGTNAGATGTTGAGTTGNTAAGTAACTTTTTTGTCCNCCTGCTGCACATAAAATNCCAAAGAATTTTCCTGTTGCATTTTCAAAACAGTTATCAATTATAATTTTTAAATTATCACTTATAGAAAAACAATGAATNCCCATGCCAATTATAATATTATCGCTTTGTTTAACTAGNTCAGANAACCANTTTTTATCTTCNGTATCTTTATGATGATATGCATTAATTANTNTATTTCTTGCATCGACAAAAGTAACNCTAGCTTTTTTTGATAAGAGTTCATTTTGAACTTCCTTACANAATATAAATGATTTTGAGTTTTTAGATAATGAACTTGAAATAATTAGAGTTTTCATTAATTTGCAACTTGTGAAATAAAATCAATTCTTAATAGTCTAATTTCATCATCTGTAAATTCATCTTCAGNAAATTCTAACCTTGCTTCATCAAAAGAAAAATTTTCAGTTGATTTAAAAAATGCGTGAATTTCGTCTAATTCATCTCGATCCATCATTTCATTAATTATATGACTTAAATTTAATTTGGTTCCTTTTTCAACAATTTCTTCCATCTCTNANAAAAGATCTTCTCTTGTTAATCCNTTTCCNTTTGCTATATCATCGATATTTAGAGCCTTATCAAGTGATTGAATAATATATATTTTATTNTTTGATTTATTTGCAACGCTCCTCACGACAATNTCTTGTGGTCTNNTAATATTATTTTCNTCTACGTAACGTTTTATTGTTTCAANAAACTCTTTTCCATATTTATTTGCTTTTCCATGTCCTACNCCTTGNGTTTGTGCTAATTCCTCAAGTGTTGTTGGATATTGGTTTGCCATNTCAATTAAAGATGGTTCCATAAATAAAATAGCNGGAGGTANTCCAATTTTTTTAGCCATATTTTTTCTCAAGCTTTTTAATATNTTAAATAAAACCATATCTGCNGCTTGACCTCTTTGAATATTGCTAGATGTTGAATTNTTTTGGTAGTTNTGATCTTCNGTAATCATGATACTATATGGATTGTTAAGGAAAANTTTACCCTTTTCGGTAATTTTTAATATTCCATAGCTTTCAATCTCTTTAGTAATTAATTGTTGGACATATGTTTGTCTTATAATTGAATGCCAAAAATTAATATTNTTTTCTTTNCCTTTCCCAAAACAAAANTCGATTTGTGACATATGTTGTTNTATTAANGAATTGCTTTCACCAACCATAATTTTNGCTANNTCTTTGGGTTTAAATCTTTCTTTACAATCTNCAATAGTTTTAATTAGTAATTNAATATACTTTTTTCCTTCAATTTTTTCTTTAGGATTTTTNCAGTTATCACACATCNTGTTACAATCTTCNCTTGAAAACTCNTCTCCAAAATAATGAAGAAGATATTTTCTTCTGCACATTGCAGTTTCAGAAAATGCAATAGTTTCCATAATTAATAATCTNCCAACTTCCTGTTCTGCTACAGGCTTTCCCTGTAAAAACTTCTCAAGTTTCTCAATATCCTTGTAATCATAAAATGTAATTAAATCTCCTTTACCTCCGTCTCTTCCAGCTCTACCTGTTTCTTGATAATATCCTTCTAAACTTTTTGGAATATCATGATGGATAACATACCTAATATCAGGNTTNTCAATTCCCATTCCAAAAGCAATAGTTGCTACTATTACATTGCAATCATCCATTAAAAAGGCTTCTTGATTTTCAACTCTTGTTTTAGCTTCTAATCCAGCATGATAAGGAAGTGCCTTAATACCATTAATTTGTAGTGTTTCTGCAACTTCTTCTACTTTTTTTCTACTTAAACAATAAATTATNCCTGAAGCGTCACCTNTTTCATTAATGTATTGAATAATTTGTTTAATTACATCAAGTTTAGGTTTTATTTCATAAAATAAGTTTGATCTATTAAANGAATCAATAAATAGTTTACCTTCATTAATTTTTAGATTCTTCATTATGTCCTGTCTAACTTTTTCGGTTGCAGTTGCTGTCAGTGCAATTACGGGAGCTGCTCCAATTTTATTTATTATTTCTCTAAGCTTTCTATATTCGGGTCTGAAATCATGACCCCATTCAGAAATACAATGTGCTTCATCAATAGCATAAAAAGAAATATGAATGTCATTGAAAAACATAATATTTTCTTCTTTGATTAATGATTCAGGTGCGACATAGACTAATTTAGTTTTTCCTGATTTGATATCAGACTTTACTATATTACTTTGACTTTTTGATAATGATGAATTTAAAACATGGGCAATACTATCGTTTTTATAAAATCCTCTCAGAACATCAACCTGATTTTTCATTAATGCTATTAATGGAGAGACAACAATTGCACACCCATCAGATAAAACAGCTGGTAGTTGATAACACATTGATTTACCACCTCCAGTGGGCATTATAACCATGCTATCTTTCCCATCTAATAAGTTTAAAATTATTTCTTCTTGTTTTCTTCTAAATTTATCGAAGCCGAAAATATTTTTTAAATTCTTAAGTAGAGTTTCTTTAGAAATATTCATTCTAAAATTAAATTGATATTTTTGTATAACGAATATAATATTTTATTAATGAAATCTAAAAGAGAAATAAAAAAAATTGCTCAAAAATGTATTTCAATAGAAGTTAATGAAGCTAAAAATTTAAAAAAAAAGATCGATGATAATTTTGTTGATGTAGTTAATGTATTACATCAAACAAAAGGAAGGATTATTATTACAGCTATTGGTAAAAGTGCTAATATTTCTAATAAAATTGTAGCAACTTTAAATTCAACAGGTACCCCTTCTATTTTTGTTCATGCTGCTGAAGCACTGCATGGTGATTTAGGTGTAATAAAAAGTGAAGATATTATTATTTGTATTTCAAATAGCGGTAATACTAATGAAATTAAATTATTAGTTTCTCAAATAAGAAATTTATCAAACAAATTAATAGCTATAACTGGAAATCCATCATCTTTTTTAGCTAAATACTCAGACTATGTTTTAGATGTAGGTGTTGAAAAAGAAGCATGTATAAATAATTTAGCACCAACTTCATCAACAACAAATCAATTAATTATCGGAGATGCAATTGCAGTTTCATTATTATATTGCAACGGTTTTACTAAAAAAGATTTTGCTAAGTATCATCCGGGTGGTACTTTAGGAAAAAGAATATCAATTAGTTTAGAGGATCTGGTAAGTGAATCTAGTTTTGTAACCGTTAACCATAATGATAGTCTGCAAAAAGTAATTTTTGAAATATCTAATAAATGTAAAGGTGCTACTGCAGTAGTGAAAAACAAAAACCTGTTAGGAATAATAACAGATGGAGATCTAAGAAGAATGCTTCAAAAAACAAGTGACATTACCAAAATACAAGCAAAAGATATCATGTCTTCTAATCCTAAAACTTTAGATAAAAAAGTTTTAGCTTTTGATTGTTTACTTTTTATGCAAAAAAATAAAATTAATCAAATTATAGTTACCTCAAATACTGATTATATTGGGATTGTTCATATTAATGAAATACTTAAACAAGAGTTAGTATAATGAAACAAGAAAAGGAAATGTCATTTTTAGATCATTTAGAAATATTTAGATGGCATATGATTAGATCAATCATTTCAATTTTGTTGTTTGCAATTTCAGCTTTTATTTTTAAAGATATTGTGTTTGATGACATTTTACTTGCTCCTAAGGAACCAGATTTCATAACATACAAAATATTATGTAATTTTTCAAGATCTCTTGGTTTTAGTGATTTTTTTTGTTTTGTTAAATCTCCTTTTACGTTAATAAATATTAATATGAGTGGACAATTTTATTCTCATATAATCGTATCATTGATTGCGGGTTTTATTGTTGCTTTTCCATATATTTTATTTGAAATTTGGAAATTTGTAGGGCCGGCACTTTATGATAAAGAATCAAGAATTGCTCGAGGAATTGTTTTTTTTGGATCTTTTTTATTTGTAACTGGTGTTTGTTTTGGATATTATATTATTTCTCCACTCACGATTAATTTTTTAGGCTCTTATCAAGTGAGTGATTTAGTTGTTAATCAAATAAGTTTGTCATCTTTTGTTACAACAATTTCTACGCTGTGTTTAGCAAATGGTTTAGTGTTCGAGTTACCTATGCTAGTGTATTTTTTAGCTAAATTAGGCTTCTTAACTCCAGATCTGATGCGAAGGTTTAGAAAACATTCTATGGTTGGTGCACTAATTTTATCAGCAATTATTACACCTCCAGATATAATGTCACAAATATTGGTTTCTTTGCCATTATTAATTTTATATGAAATAAGTATTAAAATATGTTCATTTGTAATTAAAAAATAAATGTTAAAAGCAGAAAATTTATCAAAATCTTATGGAAATAAGCAAGTAGTGAAGAACGTTAGTCTTAATGTTCAAGAGGGTGAAGTAGTTGGTTTATTGGGGCCAAATGGTGCAGGAAAAACAACTTCTTTTTATATGATTGTAGGCTTGATAAAAGCTAACAATGGTAATGTATTGTTAAATGATAATAATATTACAAACATACCTATGTATAAAAGAGCAAAGTTAGGAATAGGATATTTATCTCAAGAAGCATCAATTTTTCGAAAAATGACAGTAAAAAATAATATTTTATCTGTTTTAGAAATGACGAATCTTTCAAAAAAAGAACAGATGTATAAATGTAATCAATTGATTGATGAATTTGGATTGGAAAAAGTAAAAGATAGTAATGGAGATGTCTTATCAGGAGGAGAAAGAAGAAGAGCTGAAATTGCAAGAGCGTTATCTTTAGATCCAAAATATATTTTGCTTGATGAACCTTTTGCTGGAGTAGATCCGATTGCTGTGGAAGATGTTCAAAATATTATTAGAAAATTGAAAAAGAAAAAAATAGGGATTTTAATTACTGATCATAATGTACACGAGACACTTTCGATAACTGATAGNGCATACCTTTTGTTNGAAGGTAGTATNCTAAAATCTGGNACNGCCACTGAACTTGCAAATGANNNACAAGTTAGAAAAGTTTACNTNGGAAGAAATTTTGAATTACGTAAATAGTAGTTATAGTTTTTTAATANTANAATCAAAGTATTCCATNATTTGATTGCAAAGTATTTTTTCACAAGCAGCTTTAACTTTTTCACTNGCGNCNTCTTCATTTTCAGCTTCNACTTCTAATGTTATGTGCTTTCCAATTCTTACATTAGATATTTCTTCTAGATTAATNTTTTTCATACTTGATGAAACAGCTTTACCTTGTGGATCAAGTAAAGTTTTTAAAGGCATAATATTTATTTCAGCTAAGAATTTCATTTTGTTAAATTATGTGTTAATGACAAAGTTATATATATTAATATTATTATNGGTATACTTACAAAATTAAAAAAGTAGAACAAAATTAGAGACGAAATAATCAGTATTATTCTANAATAATTTATTCTTGATNTTTTTTGTTCATGTTTTTTTATTTTAAGTGAAAACAAGCTTATTTTAGATACTAATANTATAGATAAAGTAAATAAACANAATAGNAGNATATGAGTTGTTAGTATTTTTTCATCATAAAAAGACAGAGATGCTAAAAATATTCCTGCTGCAGGTATTGGNAGGCCAATAAAATTNTCTTNTTGTTCNGTGTCNAAATTAAATTTAGCTAGTCTAATAGCTCCAAAAACTGGAAAAATAAAGGCGAAATAAGCGANNCTAAAATCCGTATTTAGATTTTNCAAAANATATTCATTAAAAATTTTATGGTGAATNAGTTGATATANTATGATAGAAGGNGCGATTCCAAATGTNACCAAATCTGCTAGAGAATCTAATTGTTTTCCAAATTCGCTNTAAGCATTAAGNAGTCTTGCAAAAAAACCATCAAAAAAATCTATAAAAAGNCCTNAAAAAATTAAAATTGTTCCAANNGCTAAATTTCCTTGAAAGGAAAAACTAATTGATATTAAGCCTATAATTAAGTTTAAACAAGNTAGTAAGTTTGGTATATTTTTTGAAATTATATTCATTTAAACAAAAATATGATAATATTTGTAACTTANATGAAATTTTNTTTATTCTCAATATTAAGNGGCTTATTATTGGCATTATCTTGGCCAAATATNGGNGGNTTAACATATTTAATTTTTGTAGCATTTGTTCCTCTTTTTTATNTCATATCAAANGAGATAANAAAAAATAATTTTAGTAGATCAAAAATTTTNTCTTNTCTNTTTTTANCTTTTTTTNTTTTTAATTTTCTAACTACCTATTGGATTTATTANGCAACTCTCTTNGGTGCAATATGTGCGTTNGTAATTAATTCATTACTAATGACATTAGTNTTTTATTTATCAGTTTTGNTGGGATGTTTCAGAAAAAATAAATTTAGAGCATTAATTTTTATTTCATGTTGGNTTTCAATGGAATATTTACATTTAAACTGGGATTTATCNTGGCCATGGTTGACATTAGGNAATGTTTTTGCNAATNCAACATACTTTGNNCAGTGGTATGAATTTACNGGAGTANTAGGAGGATCAGTTTTTATTTTAATAATTAATATNTTNNTTTTTAAATTATTNTTTTNNAANAAGCNNAAGTATNTGTATTNACTNNTATTTAGTANGGTGTTNGTTTTTNTAGCNAACTCATTTNCAAAAATAAGTANTNGNAATATTAAAGTTGAGGTTGTTGTTGTTCAGCCAAACATAGATCCNTATAATGAAAAATTTACAACNGATCCTNTTGGNCAAATAAAAGATTTCATANCTCTTTCNAGAAAANATCTTANNAANGAAACAAAATNTTTAATTGGACCTGAAACTGCTATACAAGAGTCTTTATGGGAAAATAAAATACATGAAAATGCAAGTATAAANCTACTTAAAGAATTACAAGAAGATTTNCCTAAATTAAATATTTTAATTGGAGCAACAACNTATAAGTATTACAATAATAAAAAGTCAGNTACTGCAAGAAAATTTANNAATTCTAATANTTNTTATGATGCTTATAATTCAGCTATTTTTCTTTCATCANATAATAAANTAGCGATTTATCATAAAACTAAATTAGTTCCAGGAGTAGAAAAAATACCNTTNCCCNTACTTNTTAATAATTTTTCAAANTTATCAGTTGATNTAGGNGGTATTAGCGGNTCATTGGGTAGTGATAATGACATCNATTTATTTCAAACNNCAAAGGANAAAATACTTCCNNTNATTTGTTATGAAAGTATNTATGGTGANATTATTTCACAAAAAAATCCAGATTTTTTGTGTGTTATAACAAATGATGGATGGTGGAAGAATACAGCGGGTTATAAGCAGCATTTTCAATATTCACGTTTAAGGGCAATTGAGCATAGAAAATATGTTGTTAGNTCAGCAAANACAGGTATTTCGGGCTTAATAGATAATCGNGGTAATGTTATTTGTCAAACAAATTGGGATGAAAAAACTGCATTCACTGGNTATNTAANTTATGNNAAAANTAGAACTTTTTATAATATTTATGGTGATTATATTGGTAGAATATCAATATTTGTNTTTATCACATTTTTNATAATAAATATAGTAAAAAGTAGAATNNATTGATTTTACTTTTTTGGAATNACNCATACCGGAATAGGTATCATTTTATGTTTATTNANTTTATTAAATCTATAATAAATTGACTGAACCTCCTTTTGTCTTTCAGATAAATTATNANAATTATTATTNTTCATNGCCCATTCTANTTCATCATAAGTTGCNCCAATTTGATCNTCATCTGTNAAATTNTTNTCCCATAGTCCATCAGTAGGTGGAGCTTCTAATATGTCATTAATAACATTAAGTTTTTTACCTAATAAATAAACTTCAGATTTTAATANATCAGCTATAGGGCTAATATCTACACCCCCGTCACCATATTTTGTNTAAAANCCAANACCAAAATCTTCAACCTTATTTCCTGTGCCAACAACTATATAGTTNTTTAANTGAGCATAATAATATAGCNTAGTCATTCTNAGCCGAGCTCTTGTATTTGCAAGAGATANATTACATTGTTTTTGNTCNGANACNNTATCTTTAAATTCATCAAATAATNTNCTTAGATTTACTTTTTTANANCTAACATTTTCATANTTATTTTGTAAAAATTCAATATGTTTTTTAGCNCTTTCAAATTGCTTGTTNTCTTGATGAATTGGCATNTTTAGNCANAGTAAAGGTTTTTTTGTTTTTGCAGTTAGTATTGATGTNACAGCAGANTCAATNCCNCCAGAAATACCAATNANAAAGCCNTTGATNTTATTTTNTTNACTGTANTNTAAAATCCAGTTTGTNATNTNNGAAATAATTTTTTCAGTNNTCATANTATTTGCAAATTTAAAGTAAAACTTTTTACTTTTGTTGATAATGAAAAAGTTAATTTTATATACCACATCTATTTTATTATTGTTTTTTGTTTTTAATTATTTAACAACTGTTAAGATTAAAAATAAAAGTGTTTTAAATTACCATAGATACGAAGAATTAGTTTTTTCTATTAATGAAAAAAATTACCAAAATATCATTAACGAATTTGAAGTTGATCATCCGGTTTTTAGCGAATTTTTCTCAAACAAGATTTTAAATCAAAAAGATATATATTGCAAAAGTTATAAGCATGAGATATTAAGCTTTGTAAATCATACTGATATGCGAGAAGCATACGATAGTGTGTCAGTTTTTTTTCAAGACTTAAATCAAATTAAAAATGAAATTGATTTAGCTTTTACAAATATTTATAAATATTTTCCTGATTACTCTTTACCAGAAGTTTACACCTTTTTTGGTGGTTTTAAATATGGAGTTATTTTTTATGATAACGTGTTAGGAATCGGTTTAGAAAACTTTTTAGGAAAAAACAGTAAGTTTTATAGCTTGTTAGCAGAGCCTAAATATTTACGAGATTATAAAAATCCTGATTATATTTCATCTAACGTAGTAGAAGTTTGGTGTAATAATTATTTTTTAAAAAATTATCAAAGCGATTTTTTGTCTAAATTAATCTATTCTGGAAAGGTTATGTTTTTTGTTAAAGATATTCTTCCCAAGAATAAAGATAATAATAACTTAAGATTCTCTAAAAAACAAATGGATTGGTTGTTAGATAATGAGAGTAAAATTTGGAGTTTTATTATAGAAAATAAATTATTGTATTCACAAAGAGAAAGAGATTATAGAAGCTTTTTTTACTATTCTCCATTTGTGAAGGGAATGCCAAAAGAAGCTCCAGCAAGATTAGGTTATTTTATTGGTTATAAAATAATAGATAGTTATATGAAAAACAATAGAGTTTCTATTAGAGAATTAATGTTAGAAAATGATTATTCTAAAATTTTAAATAAATCTAAATATAAACCCAAAAAATGAAACAAACTATAAAAATCGAAGTTGATTTGGATGAAAATCATCTTCCTGAAAAAATTTCTATGAATACAGGTGATATTCATGAGTCAAACATAAAATCAATGATGATTTCATTATGGCAAGCTAAGAAAAAAGAAACTTTGAAAATTGATTTATGGACCAAGGATATGCCAGTTCATGAAATGTTTATCATGTATCATCAAACCCTCATAAGTATGGCTAATAGTTTAGAGCGTGCGACAGGCGAGGATAAATTAGCTAAAAAACTAAAGCAGTATTGCACTATGTTTGCCAAAGAAACTAAGATTTTGAATGGCTAATCATTTTTTAATGTAGAGTTCAAGTAGTTGATGTAGTTTTTTAACTCCACCAAACCTATATTTTTTTTTGATGATGTAAGGATAATTTTTGGTAACTCAACCCAATTTTTTAGCATAAATTTTTTGTATGAAATAATATTTTGGTCTAATTGGTTTTTGTTTAATTTATCAATCTTTGTAAAAACCATTATGAATGGTATTTGATGTTCTGCAAGCCATATCATATTTTCNTGATCAATTTTNTGTGGCTTNAACCTACTNTCAATTAGCATAAAAACACANGANATATTTTNTCTNTTCTTTAAATAATCGTAAATCATTTTTAAAAANTCCTCTCNCATAGATTTTGAAACTTTTGCNTAACCAAANCCNGGTAAATCTGCTAGATACCAACAATTATTAATTTTAAAATGGTTNATTAGTTTNGTTTTNCCTGGTTTTGANGATNTTTTAGCAAAATTNTTNTGATTNATTAATGAATTAATNAAAGATGATTTACCAACATTTGATCTGCCAANAAATGCATATTCTGGAAAANCCATNTCTGGACANGATTTATAACTTGTNCTGCTTTTAACAAAAACTTTANTATCAATTTTCANTGATAATANTTTAAAAATAATGTTTTAAGAAACTTNAGTACNATNTCACTGAATTTTTTTGGGTGCTCCCACATTGCAGCATGACCACATAANGGNATCCAATTNAGNTCTGAATTTGGNANTANTTTATGAAATTCTTCAGCAACNTGNGGTGGAGTAACNNTATCATTTTCACCCCAAATNAAANANACCGGNATNNTAANATTNGGTATATCTTCTGCCATATTGTGTCGTATNGCNGATTTTGCATATCCTAGNAGTTTTAATAAATTAATTCTATTGTTAGCAAGTTTAAATACTCTNTCTACTAATTCTTTTGTTGCTACTTTTGGATCATAAAAAACTTCTTCTGTTTTNTTCTTTATATAATTATANTCACCTCTTCTTGGAAATGAATCACCCATTGAATTTTCAAAAAGACCTGAACTNCCGGTTAAAATCAANCCTTTNACCATTTCAGGATGTTCTTTTGCNAAAATTAAACCAATATGNCCNCCCATTGANTTACCAATTAATACAGCTTGNTTTATATTTAAGTGGTTCATGAATGAATAAAGATAATCNCTTAATTTNTTTACTGAAACATTTAGTTTAATTCCTTCAAATAGTCNTAAATCTAGNCCATATACTTTGCATTCTTTTGAAATATAATTNACCATATCGCCAAAGTTTTCTACTCCCCCCATTAGTCCATGTAATAAAATTACATTCTCNCCNTTACTTCCTTNTTCTAGCCACTTGAATTTTTTTTCNTTNTTAATCATATTTTNTAAAAGATTATGCAAATATACAAAAGACAAATTTTATCAAAANTATNCNNTTNATAATTCATGATATTAACAATAAAGTGTTAAAAGTTATCAACAAAGTGGTATATNGTGGTAAAAAGTGGGTATAATTTGTATATTAGCACATTATTAATAAACAAAGTATTANGAATTATGATTCATATTATTGGNACATATGAATGTAAAGCAGATNTTAANGGNCGTATTATGCTTCCAACAGCNTTAAANAAACAGNTGCAAAAAATCATTAATGATGGNTTTATAATAAAGAGATCGGTATTCAATCAATGTCTTGAAATACATCCAATGTCNGAATGGAATTTNGTTGTTTCTCAAGTAAATCAGTTAAATAGGTTTGTAAAAAAGAATAATGATTTTATTAGATCGTACATGTCTGGNNTAAAACTTNTTGATATTGATAAGTCAGGACGATTNTTAATTCCNAAGGATTTATTTGTTTATGCTGAAATTGATAAAGANATNGTTCTTTCTTCNTCTGTAAATATGATTGAGCTTTGGGATAAGAAAAAATATGAAAAATCAGTTGCAAAAACTTTGCNAANNTTCTCAAGTTTAGCAGAAGAGGTTATGGGAGATCAAACAAAAAANGAACTTTAATGANCTATCATAATCCAGTTATGTTAAAAGAATGTATTNATGGATTAAANATAAAACCTAATGGAGTGTATGTTGATGCAACTTTTGGTGGAGGTGGACANTCNAAAGCTATTTTAGATAATTTATCTGNNGGNAAGNTNTATTCNTTNGATCAAGATCTTGATGNANATCAAAATNTATTTCAAGATAAAAGATTTAAATTTTTTAAATCAAACTTTAGANATATNAANAANTTTTTGAAAGTAGANGGTNTAGAAAAAATNGATGGTTTGTTAGCTGATTTAGGAGTTTCATCNCANCAAATAGATAGTCCAAAAAGAGGTTTTTCAATACGTTTTAATGAAAAACTAGATATGNGAATGAATATGNAAATNCCANAATCTGCNGTTANTATTTTAAATGAATATTCAAAAGAAAAATTATCAGAAATATTTCGGAGATATGGAGAGTTTTCAAATTCGAANNTGATAGCTGATAAAATTATAGAATTTAGAAAATNAAATGTAATAGTGAANACNAATGATTTAATTCTAAGNCTTAAGNATTTGANCCCAACNTCAAAAAAAAATAAATTTTTAGCAAGAGTTTTTCAAGCAATTAGAATAGANGTGAATGATGAGTTATCATGCTTGATAGATTTATTGAATAGCTGTAATGAATTNTTAAAAACTAATGCAAGNATCGTTGTAATATCTTATCATTCATTAGAAGATAGGATAGTTAAAAATTTTATTAAAAAAGGTAACGTTGAGGGAAAATTAGTAAAGGANTTTTTTTGGAAATGTTAAAAGGAATTTTAAACAGTTAAATAATAAGATTATNTGCCCAAAAGANGATGAAATTTTAAATAATCCTNGATCNAGAAGTGCAAAATTAAGAATAGCTGAAAGAATATAGATGNTNAAAAAATCTCAAAATATAAATNCTATNAGTGCAATTTTAAGAGGTGAGTTTATANCTGACAAAAATAATTTAAAATACAGTCCNTACATTTTATTTATTGTATCACTTATNCTATTTAANATCAGTATTTCTTTTAGAGCTGAGAGTCTATTAAAAAAATCAATATATCTAGAAAAAGAAGTAGCAGATTTAAGANTAGTTTATATCACNACAAANTCAGAACTAACAAGTATGTATAGGCGTTCTGTGATAGAAAATTTAGTTGATGATTTNGAAATTAAAACNTCTTTAACTCCTCCAAAAATTGTTGAGTATTAATATGAATAGAAAAAAAACAAATATCAATTTAAGAGTNGTTGTTTTGTATCTNTTAACCTTATTGATCTCTATAATAGTTGTTTTAAAAATTCTAACTGTTCAGCATTTAAAAACNGAAATTAATACAAATAGTCAGCCAAAATACTTTTCTGTTGATGCTTCTAGAGGAAATATAGTTTCAGATGATGGATCTNTGTTAGCTATNTCTATGCCTNTNTATAATGTTAGATTAGATATGAGTGTAATGAATAATGATTTGTTTTTGAATAACGTTGATAGTCTTNCTTATTTACTTTCAGAACTTTTTANTGACAAATCACATATAGAATACAAACAATTTTTACTTAACTCTAAAAATAAGAAAGCAAACAAATTTATTCTTTTAAAAAAGAAGGTAACNCANATACAATTAAATGAATTAAAAAAAATGCCCATTTTTAATTTAGGTCAAAATAAAGGAGGTTTGATTGCTATTGAGAGACCNAATAGAATAAANCCATATGGTTTACTTGCAAAGAGAACAATAGGNAAACTTAGAGATGTCAATCCAGTTGGAATTGAAAGAGCNTATAATCAGCAACTNTCAGGAANAAACGGCTTGCAGTTNAAAAGAAANATTGANAGAGGTGTTTGGGTACCCCAAGAATCAAAAGGAGATATACTGCCAAGTNCTGGTAANAATATTTTAACGACAATTAATGTAGATATGCAAGANGTTGCAGAAAAATCACTNCAAAATGCATTAATTGAAAATAATGCAGATTGGGGNTGTATTGTNATGATGGAAGTTGCCACAGGNGAAATTAAAGTTATTGCAAACTTGAAAAAAGACACTAATGANAGAGTTAGTGAAGCATTTAATTTTGCTCTNGCTCAGCATATATCNCCCGGNTCTACTTTTAAAANTGCATCTGTTATTGCAGGNCTTGAAGATGATAAATTTAATATTTATGATACAGTAAATATTGAAGGTGGTNGAACAAAATTTTANGATAGAGTTATGATTGACTCTGATCATAATTATAAAAATATTACTNTAAAGGATGCCTTTTCAATTTCATCAAATGTAGCTATTTCCAAAATTATTAATAATAATTATAAAGATAATCCAGAACAGTATACNGATAGAATCTATCAGATGGGTTTAAGTAAAGCACTTGATTTAGAGTTGCCATATCCAAATAATTTAAAAATGCCAATTGCATATAANAAAAGTTGGTCAGGNGTTACACTGCCNTGGATGTCTATAGGTTACGAAATGCAATTAACACCTATTCACATTCTTGCATTTTATAATGCAATTGCTAATAAGGGAAGAATGATAAAACCAATTTTTGTATCNTCTATAAATAAAGGAAACAAANTAATTGANAAATTTTCGACTGAAGTTATAAATCCNGCTATATGTTCAAATTCAACTATTGATAAAGTTCATGAANTATTAGTTGCTGTTGTTGAGCAAGGTACTGCTCAAAATATTAAAACAGATAAATATTTNATTGCAGGNAAAACAGGAACCACNGTNTTAAATTACTCNAATAGAAAAAAAGATGAAGCCAAAAAATATCGAGCTTCTTTTGTTGGNTATTTTCCTGCTTCTAATCCTAAGTATACTTGTATTGTTGTTGTAAGTAANCCNAAAAAAAGTAAAATTTATGGTGGTCAAATTGCTGCTCCAATTTTCAANGAATTGTCAGATAAAGTTTTTGCAATGGAAATATCAATGCAAAGTCCAATGNCTATGTTGATAAAAAAGAANAANTTCCCAAAGATACAAAATGGCTCNACCAGTAAAGCTTCTANAGTATTAGATTATTTAAATATAGATNATGATAAAACTGATGGTGAATANATGATTTCAGAATTAACAGATAATACAGTCAAATTAAAGCTNAGAAAAATAAAATCAGATTTACAAAGTCATATTATGCCGAGTTTAATTGGGATGAATTTAAGCGATGTTATTTATTTATTAGAAAATCATGGNCTNAAGGTTAAATTTAATGGATACGGTTCAGTTGTTAATCAGTCAATAAAAAAAGGTGAACGTTTTCAAGAGGGTTCAGTTNTTAAAATAANGNTATCNTAATGCACTTANAACAATTGTTANATAAAGTNGATNTNATTTCNGTTCATGGAAACNAAGATATCAAANTCAATAATATTGAGTTTAATTCTAANAAGATAANTAANAATGATTTNTTTGTTGCTATAAAAGGAGAAAAGTTTAATGGTCATATCTTTATAGATGATGCNATTTCNAATGGAGCANTAGCAATAGTTGTTAGTGAAGTACCTGCNAAATTATNTAAAGATAAAACTTATGTNGTTGTTAAGGATACTGCATTATGTTTACCNTTTTTAGCTAAAAATTTTTATAAAAATATNTCTAAAAANATAAAACTNATTGGTGTTACAGGAACAAACGGTAAAACCTCAATTGTAAGTTTGTTANATCAACTATTTGCTTTAATGGGTGAAAAAAGCGGGATGTTATCGACANTTCAAAATAAAATTGGCTCTTTAACACTTGATACTACTCATACNACACCTGATATTTTAACNATTTACAGATTANTTCAAAAAATGGTTGATNAAAAATGTAAATACTGTTTTATGGAGGTAAGTTCACATGCAATAGATCAATTTAGAGTTAAAGNNCTAAATTTTGATATTGCAGTCTTTACTAATCTTACNCATGATCATTTAGATTATCACAAAACATTTAGCATATACAGGGACATTAAAAAATCTTTTTTTGATTCTNTNGAAGAAGATGCAATTGCNATTATAAATAGAGATGATAAGAANTNTAAAAAAATGGGNGAATNTACAAAAGCAAATAAATTATANTATTCTTTGAAAANATTANCAGATTATAATTGCAAGATTATTGAATACGANTTTGAAGGAACACTAATNAAAATTAATAATCAAGATTTATGGATAAAATTANTAGGTGAATATAATGTTTATAANNTACTAGCAGTNTTTGCNGTAGCAAAANAGTTAGGTTTTTCTGAAAAAACNTTATTNCGATATGTAAGTATGCTAGATTCACCAGAAGGTAGATTTCAAATTGTACGTTCAAGTAATAAAATAATTGGAATNGTTGATTATGCACATACACCTGATGCTTTAGAAAACATATTAAAAGTTATAAATAAAATCAATATTAAAAANTCTAAAATTATTACAATAATAGGCTGCGGAGGTAATAGGGATANTGATAAAAGACCAAAAATGGCTAAAGTCGCATGTACTTTAAGTTCTAATGTNATTTTTACAAATGATAANCCTAGAGATGAGGATCCAAAAAAAATAATTTCTCAAATGATGAAAGGGGTTTCTAAAANNCAGTTAGAAAAAGTAATTGTANTTGAAGATAGATTNCAAGCAATTAAGACTGCATATANTTTAGCAAAGANCAATGATATTATTCTGTTAGCNGGAAAAGGTCATGAAAAATATCAGCAATTAAAAAATGAAAAAATTGAATTTGATGATTTTAAAGAATTAAAACTATTGTTTAAAGAAAAATAAAATGTTATATAATTTATTCGAATATTTAGAGCTNAATTATAATTTACCGGGGACNGGTATATTTAAATATATTTCTTTTAGATCTGCTATGTCTGTTATTACATCNNTAGTTGTATCATGGATTTTNGGTGGGAAAATTATTAATTTAATNCAANAAAAACAGATTGGTGAGCAGGTCAGAAGTTTAGGTTTAGAAGGTGAAGAAAGTAAAAAAGGAACTCCTACAATGGGTGGATTGATTATTTTATCNGCTATATTAATTCCAACACTTCTATTTTCACGCTTAGATAATATCTACATAATTATAATGATAATATCAACCATNTGGCTGGGTGGNATTGGTTTTGTTGACGATTACATTAAAGTTTTTAAGAAAGATAAGAAAGGNCTCGCTGGAAANTTTAAAGTNTTAGGTCAANTTTTNATAGGGCTTTTTGTTGGTTTAGTTATGGTTTTTCATAATGATATTGTTGTNGTNGATGAATCAAAATTTACTCAAAAAGAAAAAATAGAGATTTTAGATAACGCACAAAAATCTTCAAAAACAACAACNCCATTTCTTAAAAACAATGAGTTTGATTATAAGATNTTAACNAATTGGATATGNAAAGACTGTGCAAGTTACGCATGGGTTGTTTTTATATTAATTGTTGTATTTATNATTANTGCTGTTTCAAATGGAGCTAATATGACTGATGGTCTAGATGGTCTAGCTACAGGTACNTCAGCAATAATAGCAATAACTCTAGCAGTTTTATCATATGTTTCNGGAAATGTGATAGCTGCCGATTATTTAAATATAATGTANATACCTAATTCTGGAGAATTAGTGGTGTATATGTCTGCTTTTGTNGGTGCTTGTATAGGATTTATGTGGTATAATTCCTATCCAGCACAAGTNTTTATGGGAGATACTGGTTCNTTAGCACTTGGAGGAATTATAGCAGTTGTTTCGATTTTGATTAGAAAAGAGCTTTTGATACCTGTTTTATGCGGTATATTTTTAATAGAGAATTTATCTGTAATAATACAAGTTAGTTATTTTAAATATACGAAGAAAAAATTTGGTGAAGGATTAAGAATTTTNAAAATGGCACCANTACATCATCATTATCAGAAATTAGGAATGCACGAAAGTAAAATAGTTACNAGATTTTGGATTNTTGGTATNATGTTGGCTGTAATAACAATTGTAACTTTAAAAATAAGNTAATGCACGAAAGAATCACAATTCTTGGTGGTGGAGTAAGTGGTATTGGTGCAGCTATTTTAGCAAAGAAAAAAGGATTTAATGTGTTTTTATCAGANAAAAAGANATTAAGTAAAGACACCAAAGATCTACTTGTGAAAAATAATATTGATTGGGAAGAAGGNAATCATACNNTAAATAAAATTATTAATTCTAANGAAGTAATAATTAGTCCAGGTATCCCAAACTCATCTNNAATTNTNAAAAAATTANAGANNTTAAATATTCCAATCATTTCTGAAATTGAATTTGGTTTTAGATATNCTAAAGGTAAAATAATTGCAATTACNGGNACAAATGGAAAAACTACTACAACGTTATTAGTTGNTCATATTTTAAAAAAATCTGGNTATNACGTTTTGGTTGCTGGAAATATAGGNACCAGTTTTTGCATGTCTTTGGTTAATAGAGANTANGAATACCTNGTTCTAGAAATAAGTAGCTTTCAATTAGANAGAGTTGATCANTTTAGACCAAATATAGCTATCATTTTAAATATTACACCTGATCATTTGGATAGATATGATTTTGATTTNACNAAATACAAAAAAACTAAATATAGAATTTCTAAAAATCAAATTTCAACAGATACTCTTATTTACAATTCTGATAATATAAATGCTAACGAAATAGATACNTCTGCTAATAAAATACCAATTTCCTTAAATAANCAAATTAAANTAGGAGGTTACATAAATAATAATCAAATAATAATTAATATAAATAATACTACTATGAACATACAAGATTTAGCTTTACAAGGNAAGCATAACATCTTTAACTCTATGGCAGCAGCTGTAGCTGCGCGTGTTTTTGAAGTTAAAGATTCTGTTATTAGACAATCTATGATAGATTTTCAAAATATTGAACATAGATTAGAACATGTTTTAACAGTACATGGGATAGACTTTATTAATGATTCNAANGCAACTAATATAAATGCAACNTGGTTTGCATTGGAAAGNATGAATAAAAAGGTTNTTTGGATAGCTGGAGGGGTTGATAAAGGGAATGATTATGAAAAGCTAAATGATCTAGTGTTAAGCAAAGTTAAATCGATTATATGCTTAGGAAANGANAATAAAAATTTAATTGATANTTTTTCAAANAAAGTAGAACATATTGTACATGCANCAAATATGAAAGATGCTGTTTTTCAATCTTATAATATTGCNANTAGTGGTGATGTTGTTTTGTTATCCCCTTCTTGTGCTAGTTTTGATTTATTTGAAAATTTTGAAGATAGGGGTTTACAATTTAAGCAACAGGTAAGATCATTGTAAGAATTGAATTATATTTTTTCAAATATTAANTTAGAGGGTGATAGAATAATTTGGGNAGTTTTATTTGCTTTGTCATTATTTTCACTTTTGATAGTATTTAGTACCGCTGGGTGGTCGTATTTNTTTAAACATACAATAAAACTATTGATAGGATTAGTATNAACATACATTATACACAAAATAAAATTTAAATATTTTTCAAAGNTAGGTCAGTTGGCGTATTTTATGAGTATTTTCTTATTAAGCNTGGTNTTTATAATAGGTGTAACAATCAATGGTGCATCNCGTTGGTTNTCTATAGCTGGGTTACAGTTTCAACCATCTGANATAGCAAAATTAGCTATTATACTTTTTTTAGCNAGACAATTAAGTAGAAAAAGAAATAGTTTAAATAGTTTAAAAAATGTTNTTTGGTACTTAGTTGCTCCATTAACATTAATATCNTTATTAATTTTACCNAANAATTTTTCAACTTCAGCTTTAGTTTTTTTAAATGGTTTAGCCTTAATGTATNTTGCTAAAATCAGAATTAAGTATATTTTATCTATTATTTTAAGTGCTTTTCTGTTTTTTTTATCAATTTATTCAATAACNAAATATACAGATTTTGGTTCAAAAATAATTCCAAGATCTGTAACTTGGGTNAGTAGAATTGATGGTTTTTTGTTNGAGAAAGAAAATGATGATCTNACTAAAGATTACCAACAAGTACAGTCATTAGTTGCAATACAAAATGGTGGAATTAAAGGTGTAGGACCAGGAAAAAGTNTNCAGAGAAGTATATTACCTTATTCATCTTCAGATTTTATTTTTTCTATTATCATTGAAGAATATGGNCTNATAGGTGGTATAGGTGTTATTTTAGCNTATTTAATTTTATTTTTTAGAGCANCATTAATTTCATTTAAAGTAGANAGTCTTTTTGGAAATTTAGTAACGATTGGTTTAGTTTTTTCATTAGTTTTTCAAGCTTTGATTAATATGCTAGTNACTGTAGAAATNCTGCCAATTACAGGACAAACACTTCCTTTAATAAGTATGGGTGGTACTTCAATAGTATTTACTTGTATATCAATNGGTATNGTATTAAGTATTAGTAGAGATTCAACNGACAGAGATTATGAAAAAGCATAAGGTAATAATTAGTGGTGGCGGNACTGGGGGACATATTTTTCCTGCTCTAGCAATTGCNAAAGAGCTAGAGAAAAAACATAAAGAAATTGATCTTCTTTTTGTTGGTGCTTCAAATAGAATGGAAATGCAAAAAGTTCCAGTTCATGGGTATAATATTATTGGTTTATGGATAAGCGGTTTTCAAAGGAAATTTTCAATTAGAAATCTTTTTTTTCCATTGAAATTAATTGTAAGTTTNATTCATTCAATTTATATAATAAGGAAATTTAATCCNGATTTAGTTATTGGAACAGGAGGGTATGCTTCTGGTCCTATNTTNTTTGTTGCTTCAAAATTAAAAATNCCTTGTNTAATACAGGANCAAAACTCGTANCCTGGAATTACCAATAGATTATTNGGTAATCGTGTTGATAAANTTTGTGTAGCATATGATAATATGCAAAGATATTTTCCAAAAGAGAAAATTATTATTACAGGAAATCCAATAAGACAAAATATTTTAAACTTTNATAAAAANAATAGTGATNTTAATGATTTTNATTTTAAGAATAAAGNANTAACTGTATTAGTAATTGGTGGTAGTCTTGGTGCAAAATCAATTAATCAAGTTGTTGAAAAAAATNTAAAAATTTTTGAACAAAANAAAATNAATATTATTTGGCANACTGGTAAAACTTATTANNNTACNAACTCAAATTTCATTAAAACAAACATGTGTAAAAACATAATGGTTTTAGATTTTNTTAAAAATATGTCAGATGCTTATTCTTCAGCTGATATTATAATTTCNAGAGCCGGAGCAATTGCAATTTCNGAGTTATGTTTTGTAGCAAAACCAGTAATTCTAGTTCCTTCNCCGAATGTTGCTGAAAATCATCAATATAAAAATGCACAATCTTTAGTTAATAAGAATGCTGCACTGCTTGTAAAAGATAAAGAAGCAAATTGTAAACTTGTANATGTATTANTAGAANTATGTNAAANTAAGGATTTGCAAATAGAGTTGAAAAAAAATATTAAAAATTTAGCAATTTCTGATGCCTCAGAAAANATAGCAACAATTGCCTTAAATTTAATTAAAAAATGAATTTAAATCAATATANTCATATTTACTTAATTGGTGTAGGTGGAATTGGTATGAGTGCACTAGCGAGATTTTTTTTAAATAAAAAATATAAAGTATATGGATATGATGCNGTAAAGTCAGGTTTATGTCAAGAACTTGAAGAAGAAGGTGTAAATATTCATTATGATAATGATATATTTTCAATTCCAAANGAGTTGAAGCTNTTAAAAGAAAANAANTTATTGGTAATTTATACTCCAGCAATTAGTTTAAATCAAAATATTATCAAGTATTTNATAGATAAAGATTTTAAAGTTTNTAANAGATCAAAAATTTTAGGTTTTATTAGTGAAAANTATTTTACNATAGCTGTTGCAGGAACTCATGGNAAAACAACAACAACATCAATANTAACATACATATTAAAAAATTCGGGAAAAAAAGTATTATCTTTTATTGGAGGAATAACAAACAACTATAATAGTAATCTNGTAATGGATNANGATGCAAATATTNTTATTGTAGAGGCAGATGAATATGATANNTCTTTTTTAGAGTTGTCTCCTAATATAGCTATAATAACCTCTATAGATTCCGATCACTTGGATATGTANAAAAATAAAAATAATTTANACAAATCATATCTAGATTTTGCTACAAGNGTAAAAGANGAAGGTNTTATTTTAATAGAATCTTCAATAAATTTAAATTTTCCTAAGCCTAAAAGAGGTTTTATTAAAAAATATTCNGCAAATGAAATATCAGACTATTATNCGAATAACTTAAATGTATGTTCAGGTAAAGTTTTTNCAAATTTATTTGTAAAANCTTCCACAGAAAATTATAATTGTGTNGCAAAAAGAGCAGAATTTACNTTGCCNGGNAAACATAATGTAAGCAATATGATAGCTGCAGTTGCNGTNGCTTTAANNTTAAAAGTAAATATTGATAAAATATTAAAATCATTAAAAACCTTTAAAGGNATAAGAAGAAGATTCGAATTTGTNGTTAATAAANAAAATCTNNTATTTATTGACGATTATGCACACCATCCATCTGAAATTTCATCAACAATTAAAACTGTAAGATTGTTGTTTCCAGATAGAAATCTNACTGTTATTTTTCAACCACATTTATATTCAAGAACNAAGGATTTTGCCNTTGATTTTGCAAGATCTCTTTCAGTNGCTGATAGATTAATTTTATTGGATATTTATCCAGCACGAGAAAAACCAATCTCNGGTGTTAATTCACAAATGATNTTAGGTCTNTGTNCTAATATAGATAAACAAGTTTGTGAAAAAGAAAATTTATTGTCATTAATANATAAAATAGATATNGATATTNTATTGACAATGGGAGCAGGTGATATTAGTGANTTAACNGAANCAATTAAACATATATTAAATTAATGAAAGNAGTTTATACAATAATTAAATGGTTNGTNTTGATNTCTAGTTTATCTGTTATTCTTTCATTTACTAATANNAACAGAAAAAATCAAATAGCTNATTTAAATAATATTGAAATTGATTATNAAAAATTTATNGANAATAAAAATATTNTAAAATANTTAACAGAAAATNATGNTTCATTTGATANTACATTAATTAGTGATATTGATTTTGTTNCAATTGAGNAAGNANTAAATNAACANCCATATATTAAAAAAGCAGAAATATATACTGATCAAACAGGAAAGGTAAATTTATNTNTAAAAAATAGAATCCCTTNTGTTAGANTAATAAATAATTCTGATGATTTNTATTTAGACTCAAAAATGACGATGTTNCCAATTAATGATAATTACACTGAAAACGTATTGATAATAACTGGTGAATTTATTTTGACTAATTNAAAAGCAAAAAAATTAATTANGNTGATAAATAATAATGANTTNTGGAGATCACAAATAACACAAATTCANTTNATTGNTGAAGANGACGTAATTTTAATTACTAGAGTAGGAGATCAACTAATAGAATTTGGAGATTTAAATAATCAAGAAGATAAGTTAAATAATTTAAATATTTTTTATAAGAAAGTAATGCCAGTTCAAGGTTGGCAAAAATATTCTAAAGTTAGTTTGAAGTTTAGTAACCAAATTGTTTGTACAAAGAAATAAATATATGCAAGATAAAGAGATAAAAAATATGTCGGATATTATTGTAGGGTTAGATATTGGAACTACAAAAATTGCAATAATGGTCGGCAGAAAGAATAAATATGGTAAATTAGAAATTTTAGCAACTGCTAAAGCTGTTTCAAATGGTGTGGCAAGAGGTATAGTAGCAAATATTGATCAAACAGTTAATTCCATCAAAGAAGCGATCGAAGAAATTAAACAAAAATCTAATATTGCAATAAACGAAGTTTTTGTAGGTATAGCAGGTCAACATATTAAAAGTTTACAGCATAGAGGTCAAATTGTAAGAGAAAAAATTGATATTGAGATTAATGATAATGATCTAGCTCATCTAAAGTCAAATATGTTTAAACTAATTACTATTCCTGGTGAAGAAGTTATTCATGTTATACCACAAGAATACACAGTTGATGGTGAAGATAGTATTCATGATCCAAGGGGTATGGCAGGCGTTAAACTAGAAGCTAATTTTCATGTCATTACTGCTCAAGTTGGTGCAGTAAGAAATATTATGAGATGTGTAGAAAAAGCTAATCTAAAACCAAAGGAGTTAGTCTTAGAACCGTTTGCATCTGCTGTTGCGACATTAGATAGTGACGAAAAAAGAGAAGGAGTCGCTTTAGTAGATATAGGAGGTGGGACTACCGATGTTGCTATTTTTCTAGATAATATTATTAGACATACTGCTGTGATTCCTTTTGGAGGAAATGTTATAACAAAAGATATTAAGTCCGGACTTCAAATACTTGAAAAACAAGCAGAGTTACTAAAAATTAAATTTGGATCTGCTATGTATACAGAGGATCAAGAGAATGTTGTTGTGTCAATTCCTGGATTACGTGGTAGAGAACCAAAAGAAATTGCGGTTAAAAATTTAACTGAAATAATTGGTTCAAGAATGAAAGAAATAATTGATTTAGTATATCACGAAATTAAAGTATCTGGATATGAAAATAAGTTAATGACTGGAATTGTTTTAACTGGCGGTGGTTCACAGTTACGTAATCTTAAACAATTAGTAGCTTATATAACTGGAAAAGAAACTAGAATTGGATATCCAAATGAACATTTATCAAGTGAATCCAAAGATACAGTCGTTAGTCCGATGTATTCAACAGGAGTTGGATTAGTACTAAAAGGATTTGAACACTCAAAAAAAGAGAGTAAAAACATAAATATTAATGAGCAAGATGATTATGGACAAAATTTATCAGGTGGAATAATTGATAAATTAAAAGAATGGTTTACAGAAGAAGAAACTAATTAAATAATAAAAAATAAAATTATGAGTAAAATTGATTTAGGAATGGATTTCCAAATGCCAAAAAACCAATCTTCACAAATAAAAGTCATGGGTATTGGTGGAGGAGGAAGCAATGCAGTGAATTACATGTTTGAAAATGGAATTACTGGTGTTGATTTTGTAATTTGTAATACAGACTCTCAAGCACTAGAAGCAAGTCCTGTTCCTATTAAAATACAATTAGGAGCAAATTTAACTGAAGGATTAGGAGCGGGTTCAAACCCTGAAATTGGTAGAAAAGCTGCTGAAGAAAGTCATGATAAAATTGTTGAATTATTAGATGCTAATACGAAAATGTTATTCTTGACAGCCGGTATGGGTGGAGGAACTGGTACTGGTGCTGCACCTGTAATAGCTGAAATTGCAAGAGAAAAAGGAATTTTAACTGTTGGCGTTGTTACTAATCCATTTAAAACAGAAGGAGGGTATAGAAAACAATATGCCGAAGAAGGAGTTAAAGAGTTAAAAAAATATGTTGATACTCTTCTAATTATTAACAATGATAAACTCATAGAGGTTTATGGTGATTTAACTTTTACTCAAGCATTTGCTAAAGCCAATGAGATATTAAATACAGCAACTAAAGGAATAGCGGAAGTAATTTCTGAACATTTATTAGTGAACATTGATTTAAATGATGCAAGAAAAGTATTAGAAAATAGTGGAACAGCAGTAATGGGTCAATCAACAGCAGAAGGAGAAAATAGAGCTGTAGAAGCTGTTATTTCCGCGTTAGATTCTCCACTTTTAAATGATAATGATATATACGGAGCTCAACATGTTTTGCTCAAAATTGTCACTGGAGATGGAGATGGTGAAATTAGAATGTCTGAACTATCAAAAATTAAAGATAAAATACAAGATTCTGCAGGTAATAATGTTAACATAATTGAAGGTATTGGTATTGATCCAGAACTTGGCAATGCAATTAGTGTAACTATAATAGCAACAGGTTTTGAACAAAAGAAGGAACCAAAAGAACAACAAACAATTAATTTAAATGATGAGGAAAGTTTAGATGATTTTGTCGAAAATGAAAGCATTGGTGAAATTAATATTGATTCTGATAGACAACACACCTTAGAACTTGAAGAAATTATAGAAGATAGTACAATTAATAGTGAGATTATTAATGAAAGTGTAGTAAGTGATAAGATTTCTGATGAGAATTTTGCAAGTCAACAAGACATCTCAAATATAGAGCTAAATGATAATGTTAATATGTCAAGTGATACTAGAAATAATCACAATGATATTAATATAAACAAATCAAGTGAACTAAGTTATAATAAAATAGAGGTTAATGAAAATAAAAAATCTTTGATAGATGATAGCGAAGAAAATAATAAAATCGTATTTGAATTAGAAAATGAGTTTTCAATTAAAAATATTGAAGATCAAAATGATAAAAATATCATTTGCAATGAAACAGAAATTTTAGCTGAACAAAATGAAAATTTAAATACAATTGATAAATTAGGTGTTGATAATGAGACTATGAAGGTTGAAGCAAGAGAAAGAGAAAATAGATTAAGAGAAATTTCACAACAACTTAGAACACCGTCAGGACTAACTAATTTAGAGGATATACCAGCATATAAAAGAAACAATATAGAGCTACAAGATACTCCCCATTCATCAGAAGATAATTTATCTACTTATAATTTATCTTCATCAGACGAGAACAATATCAAATTGGATGGAGAAAATTCGTTTTTACATGATAATGTAGATTAAATAAAAAAACCTCATATAAATTTTATATGAGGTTTTTGATGATAGTTAATTATTTTTACATCATACCAGGCATTCCTCCTCCTCCCATTGGTGGCATAGGTGTTGGGTTTTCTTCTGGAATGTCAGATATTACGCATTCAGTTGTTAAAAGCATGCCAGCAACAGAGGCAGCGTTTTCCAATGCAACTCTAACAACTTTAGCAGGGTCAATTACTCCAGCTTTATATAAGCCTTCGTACTTATCAGTCTTTGCATTAAATCCGAAATCGTTCTTTCCGTCTAAAACTTTAGCAACAACAACTGAACCTTCCATACCAGCATTTTCAACAATTTGTCTTAAAGGTTCTTGTACAGATCTTTTTACAATGTTAATACCGGTTTGTTCATCTTCATTATCTCCTTTCAGATTATTTAATTTCTCAGCTGCTCTCACTATAGCTACACCACCTCCCGGAACTATTCCTTCTTCGATAGCTGCTCGTGTTGCAGATAAAGCGTCATCTACTCTATCTTTCTTTTCTTTCATTTCAACTTCCGTCGGTGCACCAACATATAATACTGCGACTCCTCCAGCTAACTTAGCCAATCTTTCTTGAAGTTTTTCCTTATCGTAATCTGAACTGGTATTTTCAATTTGAGATTTAATTTGGTTAACTCTGGATTTAATATTATTCTTATTTCCATTTCCGTTAACAATTGTGGTATTATCTTTATCAATTACAACTTTTTCAGTATTTCCGAGCATATCAATTGTTGTGGATTCAAGTTGAAAACCTCTTTCTTCAGAAACAACAGTTCCACCAGTTAAAATTGCAATATCTTCTAACATTTCTTTTCTTCTATCTCCAAAACCAGGTGCTTTTACAGCAGCTACTTTTAAAGATCCTCTGATTTTATTTACAACTAGAGTGGATAAAGCTTCCCCATCTACATCTTCAGCAATTATAATTAATGGTCGACCTTCTTTAGCAGTTTGTTCCAGAATAGGTAACAAATCTTTCATTGCTGAGATTTTTTTATCATAAATTAAAATATACGGATTCTCTAAATTTGCTTCCATTTTATCAGGATCAGTAATAAAATAAGGTGATAAATAACCTCT
>NZWA01000056.1 GCA_002697505.1 Flavobacteriales bacterium
TTAAAGTAATAAATGTCTTAGGAGAGGAGATTATTAGAGATGATAGACAACAATTTGAAGGTAATTACAATAAAACGATTGATTTAACAAACTATAAAAAGGGAATATATTTATTAAAAGTTAAAACTTTATCAAATACGTTACAATTTAAAATTATTTTAATTTAAACAAAAAATTAAATGAAATTCATTTCAAACACTATTTTATTACTACTTTTTTCACTATCTACATTTGCGCAATCTTTTACCTTTTCTGTTGATATGACACTATATTCTGGTACATATACTGATGTTCAGTTTAATAGAGGTGGAATTTTTTATAATATGACTGATGTTGGAAATAATATTTTTGAATATTCTGTATCAGTACCTCCTTTTCTGCAATCAAATTATACATATAAGTTTGCCGTTGATGGAGTTGAAGAAAATTTAGTTAGTACACAAGCATGTGTCACCTCAATTCCATCAGGTACTGTAAGAGTAATTAATTTAATCAATACTTCACCTTCCTTGGTTTGTTATGAAAGTTGTAGCCCATGTGTAGTTGCAATACCTGGATGTACAGATCCAACAGCTAATAATTACAATTCATCAGCAAATGTTGATAATGGTACATGTGAGTATAATATTACTTTTATTGTAAATATGAGAGAAGTTACAGATCCTTTTACTACACCTGAAGTAAATGGTACTTTTAATTCATGGTGTGGTAACTGCGCTCCAATGACAGATATTAATAATGATTCTATCTGGGAATTAACTATTCCTTTAGCATTAGGAACATATCAATTTAAGTATTCAGCAGATGACTGGAATATACAAGAAGACTTATTTGAATTTGATGACTGTGTTACAGGAGTACCACCATATATCAATCGTGAACTTGTAGTGGGCGGTAATACAGTTCTTGATACTGTATGTTTTAATAGGTGTTACGATTGTGATGTTGAAAGAAATTTCTATAACGTTACATTTGAGGTTGATATGAGTTATGTTAGTTCAAATTACACACAACCTGAAGTAAATGGAACATTTAATAATTGGTGTGGAAATTGTTGGGCTTTAGACAACCAAGGAAATGATATTTATTCTAAATCTTTTAATATTGATACATCATTACATATATTTAAATTTTCAGCAGATAATTGGAGTCTGGAAGAAATTTTAGACTCATCTCTATCTTGTGTTTCTGCTGGTTATGATTCTACAGGTGCTCTAGCATTTGTAAATAGAGTATTAGATGTTAATTCTGACACTATAATATCTGTTTGTTGGGAGTCATGTGTTTCATGTCCATTACCAATATTTGGTTGTACTAATCCGTCAGCGTGTAATTACAACCCAAATGCCAACACTGATGATGGAAGTTGTTTAACTGTTTATGGTTGTACGAACCCTTTAGCTTTTAACTTCAATCCTTTAGCTGAATGTGACGATGGTTCATGTATATTAATAATCTATGGATGTACAAATCCACTAGCATGTAATTATGACCCATCAGCAAATACTGACGATGGAAGTTGTTTAACAATTTTTGGTTGTACAAATCCAATAGCTATAAATTATGATCCTTTAGCACAATGTGATGATGGAACCTGTTTGATTGAAATTTTTGGATGTACTGATTCTTTAGCCTGTAATTATGATATTAATGTAACATCTGATGATGGATCATGTCTATTAAACTACGGATGTATGGATTCATTAGCTATAAATTTTGATAGTCTTGCTACCTGTGCAGATTCTTGTATTTATTTACAGGTTGTCTTTGGTTGTACAAATCCATTAGCATGCAATTTTGATTCTTTGGCAAATACCAACGATGGTTCTTGTTTAACTATTTATGGGTGTACAGATTCTACAGCATTTAATTACAATCCTTTTGCTGAATGTGATAGTATCTGCATCCCATATATTTTTGGATGCATAAATCCATTAGCATGTAATTTTGATTCAACTGCTAATACAGATGATGGAAGCTGCTTAACTATTTTTGGATGTACTGATTCATTAGCATTTAATTATAATCCTTTAGCACAATGTAATGATGGTTCATGTGTGCCATTTATTTATGGATGTACAGACTCTCTTGCGTGTAATTTTGATTCAAATGCTAACATTGATGATGGAAGTTGTTTATCTTTATATGGATGTATGGATTCTACGGCTTATAATTATGATTCATTAGCAACATGTGCTGACAATGATATTTGTTTGTATGAGTATAATGTTACATTTCAATTAGATTTAAGAGGGCAAACTAATATAAATTATACAACTCCTGAAGTAAACGGTGTTTTTAACTCTTGGTGCGGAAATTGTGCCCAAATGACAGATCTAAATAATGATTCAATATGGGAAATTACAATTCCTATTTTAGAAGGAACAGGACCTACATCAGGACCACCAGGATGGGAGTATAAATTTTCAGCAGATAACTGGAATATTCAAGAGAATTTATTCTCTGGTGACCCTTGTACTTATTTTTCTTCTGGTTTTACTAACAGATATATTCATGTAACTAAAGATACTATATTAGATCCTGTTTGCTGGGGAAGTTGTACAAGTTGTTTTAGTCCACAATCTTCCTATGATGTCACTTTTAGATTAGATATGAATCAAACTACAAATTTTACAATTCCTGAAATAAATGGTGAATTTAACAACTGGTGTGGAAATTGTTGGCAAATGGAAGATAATGATGGAGATAATATTTGGGAGTTTACAACGCTTGTAGATACATCATTACAAGAGTATAAGTTTTCAGCAGATAATTGGAATATTCAAGAAAGTTTAGATAGCTCTTTATCATGTGTAATGACAACTATAGATTCAGTTGGAAATGTTTTTGTAAATAGGTACTTGCATATATCCTCAGATACCGTTCTTGATGTTGTATGTTGGGAAAAATGTGAAGATTGTAATTCTACTTCAAATACTTGGGATTGTGGTGGCAATGGTTGTTATATAAATACAAACGGTCAAGGTCAATATTTAGATTCTACTTCATGTGCTGTAAATTGTAATACTACCGACATAATAAACAATCATGATTTAGATAATTTAATAAATGTTTATCCAAACCCAACAAGAAATAATTTTATTATAGAATCTGATTTAGTTATAAATTCAATTACTATTTACAATATGCTTTTTGATAAAGTTTTTGAAACAAATAACTTTAACAAGTTTATCACGATTAATCTTTCAAATTATCAATCATCACTATTTTTTATTGAAATAGAAACTGAAAATAAGTTAATGAGAAAGAAAATAATTAAATCCAAATAGTTAATGATAAGATATTTATTGTTTTTTGTTTTTCTTTTTTATAGTAATATAGGTTACTCTCAAAATTGGACTCTAATTTGGAGTGATGAGTTTAATGGTAATATATTAGATAATAATAAATGGGGTCATGATGTTGGAACAGGATCTCAGTTTGGTCTTTGGGGCTGGGGAAATGGGGAGCTCCAGTTTTATCAACCACAAAATACTCAAGTTGAAAATGGAATAGCAACTATTACTGTTAAAGAAGAACCTAATGGTCTAGTAGATTCTTGGGGTAATACTTCTTATTATTCTTCATCAAAAATAACAACAAAAAATATTTTTGATTTTAGATATGGAAAAGTGGAAGCGAGAATCAAAACTTTAAATGGTCAAGGTTTTTGGCCTGCATTTTGGTTATTACCAGTTAATGGAAATTGGCCATGTGATGGCGAAATTGATATTATGGAACAGTGGGGTAACAATTATTTAACCAATAGTACCACAGGAGCGGCACATATTGGAACTTGTCCATTTAACCAATCTACACATAACTATGAAAACTTTTCTGTGTATCTTTCAAATGGATCTTATGCTGATGAATTTCATACTTATTCAATTATTTGGACTGAAGATACAATAACATGGTATGTTGATGAAGATGAAATTTTCAGAGTAACCCCGTATTCATATAATTCTATTCCATCTTTAAATTCATGGCCATTTAATTCTGGAAGTTGGTATATTATGATCAACCTAGCTATTACACAATCTGGCCCAAACGCAAATACAGTTTTTCCAAATAATATAGAAATTGACTATGTTAAAGTATATCAGAACAGTTTAACAAGTATTGAAGAAAATAAATATATTAATGTTTATTTTGATAATATTAGTTCTATCTTAAAAAGTAATAACATAATAAAAAATCTTAGGCTATATACAATTGACGGAAAACTGATTTTAAATAAATTAAATTTAAAAAGTAAAAGTATAAATCTTAAAAATTTAAAAAAAGGAATATACTTAGTTGAAGTTGAAGATATTTTAGGTGAAATTAACAATAGTAAAATAATAATAAATTAATAAATATGAGTAAAAATAATCAACAACAAGCCCTTTATACATTAGTTATAGTTTTTTTCTTCTGGGGTTTTATCGCTGCAAGTAATGGAGTGTTTATTCCTTTTTGTAAAAAATATTTCAGTTTAGATCAGTTTCAAAGTCAACTTATAGAATTTGCTTTTTATGGCGCTTATTATGTTGGAGCCCTCTTTTTATTTGTTTATTCGAGCATAACAAATAAAAATATTTTAAACCTATGGGGCTATAAAAGTACAATCATTAAAGGTCTGATACTTTCAACTTTAGGTGCTGGAGCGATGGTCCTTGCTGTTCATGGTGGGTTGCCGGGACAATCTAGTACCTTTACTTATATATTAGCGGCACTATTCGTTGTAGGTCTTGGATTTTCCCTTCAACAAACTTCAGCAAATCCATTTGCAATTTCTTTAGGTGATGAATCTACAGGCTCACATAGATTAAATCTGGCTGGAGGAATAAATTCTTTTGGAACAGCCATTGGCCCAATAGTAGTATCTTTGGCACTATTTGGAACTGCTGCAAGTGCTAACATAGATCTTGATGCAATGATTGAAAATCAAGAAATTACTCTGGGATCAGTTCAATATTTATATATTTTTGTTGGAATACTTTTTTTAGCAGCTGCATCAATTTTTTATTTTTCAAAAAATTTACAAGAAGAAAAAGAAGACCCAACTTTTCTTGGGGCAAATAAAGCAATGTTTAGCCTTTTATTTATTACTGTCAGTTTAATTGTTATTTTTTATCAAATATTTAGTCAATATCTTGGCTTAGAAAAAGGAGGTGAGTTATCACCCGAATCTGAAAATTTAATTTTGAAATTATCATTTTTAGCACTGATAGTTGTTATTCTAACATTGCTTGTTTCAAATTTTTTATCACGAAAAAATGCTGGTGGATGGGGTGCTATGCAATATCCTCAGTTAGTTTTAGGAATGATTGCAATTTTTACCTATGTTGGTGTTGAAGTTACAATTCAAGGAAATTTACCTGAACTTTTAAAAACTCCTGCATTCGGATCCTTGAACGAAACAGAAATTGCACCATATATTTCTATGTATTGGGGAGGTTTGATGATAGGAAGATGGACAGGAGCAATTGTAGTTTTTAATCCAACAGATAAAATTAAAAAATGGCTATATATTATTGTTCCTTATGTTGCTTTTGGAGTTGTATTATCTTTAAATGCAATTTCAGGTTTTGAGGTTAAACATTTATCATATTTTGCATTTTTTGTAATAATACAAATCATAGGTTTTTTTATTGGTAAAGATTTGCCATCAAGAACTTTAGCTGTATTTAGTGTTCTTGGTTTATTAGCAATGCTTGTTGGTCTTTTTACAACTGGAAAGATTGCTATTTTTTCATTTTTAAGTGGTGGATTGTTTTGTTCAATTATGTGGCCTAGTATTTTTGCATTAAGTATTAAAAATTTAGGAAAATATACATCTCAAGGTTCTTCCTTTTTAGTTATGATGATTTTAGGAGGAGCAATTATTCCACCAATTCAGGGTAAATTAGCAGATATAGTAGGTATACATGAATCATATTGGATTACAGTTTTCTGCTTTCTATATTTATTAATTTTCTCTTTAAAGACTAATAAAATATTTCAAACAAAATAATTTATAAAATGTTCAAAAATAAAATACTCTTTTCACTTTTACTAATTTTAATATTTTTATCAGTATTGTTTTTTAATAACAATACATCTGAAGTTATCTCCAATTTTCCATTAGAACATGAAAATAGAATAAATAAAATTCTATCTAATATGAGTTTGGAGGAGAAAGTTGGACAAACATGTCAAATAACATTAGATGCAATTTTAGTTAAGAATAAATCAGGAGTTCTAATTGAACCACATTCTATTGACAGTGCTAAATTACATGAGGCAATTCATAAATATAAAATAGGTTCAATCTTAAATGTTTCCGACCATACTTTTACATTAGAAAATTGGCATAAAAAATTAAAGAAAATTCATGATTGTACAAATTTACAATCAAATTCAATACCAATAATATATGGAATCGATGCTATTCATGGAGCTAATTATATTCAAAATAGTACACTCTTCCCACAAGAAATAGGATTAGCTGCAAGTTGGGATACTTCAATAGCAAGAGCAATGGGTTTAGTAACTGCTTATGAAACTCGTGCTAGTGGAATTGCATGGAACTTTTCTCCAGTTCTAGATTTGGGTAGAACACCAATTTGGTCAAGGTTTTTCGAAACCCTTGGAGAAGATGTGTATCTAGCAAAAACATTAGGAAAGAAAATTGTTGAAGGTTATCAAGGAGATTTTCCAATAAGTCAGAAAAATGTAGCAGCATGTTTAAAACACTTTGTTGGTTACAGTTACCCACATACTGGAAGAGACAGAACACCCGCGTTGATACCTAACAGAACTATGGAGGAACTATATTTACCACCATTCAAAGAATCTATAGATGCAGGAGCTCTTACAGTAATGATTAATAGTGGTGAGGTTAATGGAATTCCAGGTCATGCAAATAAATATTTGATTACTGATGTTTTGAAAAATAAATGGGGTTTTTCAGGTTTTGCAGTTTCAGATTGGGAAGATTTTATAAAGTTACATACTGAGTTACAAACCGATTCTACAATTAAAGATGCTATTGCAACAGCAATAAATGCTGGTGTAGATATGAGTATGGTTCCAAATAATCCGCAGTATAAAAAGTATTGTGAATATTTAATTGAGCTAGTTAATGAAGGTCGAGTTAGTAAAAATAGGTTGAATGACGCGGTTAAAAGAATCTTAAGAGTTAAGGCTGAGTTAGGTATTTTAGATAAAAAGGAATTTGATAATTCCATATATACTGATTTTGCATCAGATAAATTTAAAAAATTGGCTTACAAATCAGCAGCTGAATCTATTACACTTCTAAAAAATGAAGATGAAATTTTACCAATCGATGCTAATAAATCTGTTCTTTTAATTGGTCCTGCTGCTAATAGTTTAAATGTCTTAAATGGTGCATGGACACATACATGGCAAGGAATAAAAGATAAGTATAATAATGATTATCCAACAATAAAGGAAGAGATAGAAAATAGATTTAGTACTGTCTATTACTTTGAAGGGTCAAAGATGTTAATGCAAAATGGAGATGAATTAGATGTTGAGTCAAAAGATTTGTCAAAAGCTGTGAGTATTGCATCAAAATTAGATTATGCAATTGTATGTTTGGGTGAATTGCCATCAACAGAAAGACCTGGTGATATTTATTCTTTAAATATGCCTCAAGAACAATTAAGAATTGTTGAAGAATTAAATAAAACCGGAGTTCCAATAATATTAGTTTTGGTAGAAGGAAGACCAAAAATTATTAATAAAATTGAACCTTATTGTTCTGCAATTTTACAGGCTTATCTTCCAGGCGATCAGGGAGCAAGAGCAATTGTTGATATTTTATTAGGTGATATTAATCCCTCTGGTAANTTACCATANACATATCCTAGACATGATGGNGTGATTATGCATTATGATCATAAACAATCTGAACTTATTAATGGAAATAATTGGAGTAATGATTTTTTTGANCCACAGTTTANGTTTGGATTTGGATTAAGTTANACNAACTTTACATATACCAACCTTGAACTTAGCTCAAATAAAATTAGTAATAAAGAGATCTTAAAAATTAAGGTTGATGTAGANAANACTGGTGATTTAAAAGGAAAAGAAGTAGTTCAGCTATATGTTCGAGATCACTATGCAACTATATCACCATCATTGAGAAAATTAAAAAGATTCACTAAAATAGAACTTGAACCTAATCAGAAAAAAACAGTTGAATTTGAAATTTCTAAATCAGATTTAAAGTTNTATGGNATTAATAATGATTGGATTGTTGAAGANGGAAAATNCAGTGTAATTATNAATGATTTAAAAGCTGAATTTAATTTTAAAAATTAATGACAACAAATCATATTTATCTAGTCATTTGTATTGTAATACTATTGCCTNTTTTTTCATTTTCACAAAGTACTAATGACGATAAATCATTTCAAAGTANATCATATACTATCAAAGANCCTATNGCTAATTTAAGAATGTCTGGCTATTTTAGATTTTTAGGTTANGTGCGCAATTTTCANAATATGTATCCACTTGATATTGCTAACTACTATTCAGGTCCTTATCCTCAACCTACCACAATAAGTGTNGGGACAGGCTACAGAGAACCNATGTTAATGTTGTCTATTTCTGGAACAGCGAAAAAAAATTTTACATTTGGAACAGATTTAATGATGAATAGTCCTTTCAATGGTGATTTTGATAATAATCTNATATCACTGTATTTAGGCTCTAATTTATATTCTANTTTTAATTCTAAAAATGGNAGGTATTCATTACATGCNGGNGGAATAAAATGGTATAGACAAAGTAAGTTAACAGCTTGGGCNGANGAGGGGTATTTGAGGTATAGCCTCTTTGAAAGAGCTCCATATGATCCGCTTNCNAAAGAAGTTTCTGACAGATATNTAGAGTATTATAATAAAGGTTCTATATCTCAAGATTTACGTTTTGGNAATATAGCCTTCCAAGGCTTNACTTTCAGTGGATCAGGTATTCAAGGATTTAATGGTTCAGAAATATCATTTCAATCTATTTTAGGTAAAACTCAAAATAATANAGGTGAAATAATTTCGTATGGAAAAGATGATTANTCANTAGGAGCCAAAGTAAATAACAAATTTGAAAATAATACAAATTTGGCACTAAATTATTTNACCTCGNTTACTGCAACAGATTCGATAAAAAATAATTATCGACAATTTTCAATCTATTCAACTGAGTTTGATTTTAAAGTTAAAAAAATAAGATTTTCAGGTGAGTTTGGACTTGGAACTTATCAGTCGCACTTGACAAAACTTTCTGCAGGAGAAATTTTTCTAATTAATTTNGATNTNCCTAAACANTATTCATACNTTCCATTTAAAATTCAATATGCAAGAATTTCACCTGANGCAGTTAATGTTAATTCATCTTTTCAAAATACCACAGTTTTAGAACTAGTTAATTCTACTGTAATTGAAGAAGGGGCAGATGCTACTATTTTAAATTCATTTGGTGGTCCTGTAAATAATTTAGGTTATTTAGCAAATAATAGAGAAGGACTTAGTNTTAATACGGAATTCAATNTAGGAAACTTATTTATTTCAGCAGGTTTAGGATTTTATTCTGAAATGGAAAGGATAAACTCTAGTTTTTCATATTCACATAACACCACTGGNTTGATGNTTTCAAGAATTTCATATTTTAGTTCTGNATATGGTCCGTATGCTCANTTTAACTCTTATTACAGAGGAGTCTTTGAAAATGTAAATATTTCTGACAGCATATACNTAAACGATACAACAATGATTTCTNCTGGATTACTGGATACAAATGGGCTTCCTTTGTTTGATAAGTATTATTGTTCCTCAGATTTACATTTGAAGTATAAGACTAGATTANTTAATAAAAATTTATATTTATTTTCTTTAATAAATTATAATACTGCTCAAGACTNTTTTAGTGTTTTTCCNGTGCTAAGTTCTAATGCATTTATTAGAAGTTTTAATCATCAATTNGATATNTGNTATGAAATTTCAGATAAGTTAACTTTTGTATTGAAACATGCTACCGAAAGAGTAAAATGTAATAAATTTACAGATGTAGATGACAAAGANCCTTATCCAACAGATCAGAACTGGGGTGTAACAGATGAATATNTACCTTCAATGAAGCCANGAGATCAGTATGGTAATATTTTTGGNGCAGGTGTTGATATAAAATTAAACACAGGNACTTATCTTTTTTTAAGACATTCATATTTTCATTTTTATGATAAGAATTTTAGTGCAACAAATATAAAAGGNACCGAATCAACTATTGAATTAAAAATAAACTTCTAATGAAAAATAAATTTCTANCATTTTTAATAGTATTTCAAATTTTCTTTTTGATCAATTTAAGTGGTCAAATNAAATCTAAGGTTTGGTATGATGGTAATGCAAGAGTTATGTATGACAGAGATATGTTGTTGGGAAGTGATTTGGATAAAAGAGATACCATTTCAAGTAGAAATANCGGAAAAGGNTTTACTAAAATTGATTTGGGGATTCATTTTACTCCAATTAAAGATATAGAAATTTTTTCTGAAATTAGGCTNCAAAATGACTTTGGAGGTATGTGGGGTAATAGAAATTTAGTTAATCTTCGATCACTTTCAGCAAAAGGAGTTATAAATGATAGAGTTAAGTTTAGTGTAGGAGATATTATGCTCAAACAATCAAAATNTACTNTNTATAATTATCATCAAGATTTATCNAAAAATGAACCTTCTGTTTTCAATTTTTATAATGNATATGTTAATTATGAAAATTATTANTTTGAAAATTATTGGAGACTACAAGGAATNCAAACGAATTTTTCGTACAACATGTATAATTATATTGAACAAATAGATATNGATGCTTTTACAACAAGAGTTAGAGGTGCGCAATGGTTNGGTAANCCAGAGTTGTTAATGACTGGAGCAACAACATTTATAAGAATAAATGAAAAATTAAAATTTGGCTCAAACTATATAAANACNTTTGAAATTGCTTCTTCATCAAANACTGANATAGCATATTACAATCCTNTTTTATCATCAAAAATTATTTTTACTGAAAAGATAAATAATTTACCATTTAAATTCTTNGTTGAAGGTGGATTATCTAAAAGAGGATGGAATGGAGATAATAATGCTCCTGAGTTAAATGGAAAGTTTATAACCAGTTCATTAAAATTTACTAAAAATCAANNATCAAAGTATTTTATATCTTTAAATTATGTNGATNCAGATTTTAGAAGTATTGGAGCACAAACAAGAAGAATACANTATCTTNCCAATCCCATCTCATATCCATACTATAACAACAATTATGTTCAAAGAAAAGTTACTTTGCTGGATATTTTAACTGATCCAAGCATATACAANCAAAAATTAGCTNCATCANTAATGGANTACAATCCAATATATAATTCCACACTTCCATATGGAGATGCCACTCCAAACAGAGTTGGTNTAAAATTAGNAGTTGTAGATGCAANTGTTCTAAATTATATTTTATCNTCATCAAGTTTGAANTTTTACTCTGAAGTTAGAGGTCAAGGAACAACNCAAAAACGACAATTTTTTGTGTTAAATAGTTTTCATAAAGTAATGATAAATGAAATGTTNAATTTNAGCTTTCCATTAATACTTGAAATTAGTGTNAATAATGAAAATGTTAAAAGAGNTGGAGACAATATTGAAGAAATTAAATTAAATAATNTTCTTTATTCNTCAGGANTAACAGTTGGAATTAATAATAATTTACATTTGATTTTTGGNGCTAAGTTCTTTTCATCNAAAGGAAATGAATATTTAGCAGATAGAAACATTTATGATGAGATAATTGATTATGACGCTNTTAACTATNATAATAANGAAACNATTTTAACTACTGGNCTACAGTATTCCTTTTCTAAGGATATTTATATAACAACACAATATAATTATTTTAATGTGTTGGACAATAATAATTTAGAGGATGAATTTTCTATGGGAAGATTTATTTTTATGTTTAATATGAATTTATAATTATGAAAAAACTCAATATTTTATTTTTTATGTTTTTATTTACTTTCTATTCATGTGAGAAAAGTAATATTGAAGGACCTAGCTTGAATGATTTGTATGGNGATTTGAATATTGATGAATCACTTGAAGCAGTAGGAGATGGTGCAGATTTTTCAGTAGGTGAAAGTATATATTTTACCGCTAAATTTTCTAAGCAGGTAGATTGGACAATAAGAATTGAAGGTAAAAACTCAGGTTCGATCAAATTGATAACNGGTAATTCAAATTATATTAATGAATCAAATTCAAGNTGGACTGGNGGTTCAACTAATCTTCCTTTTTTTGTTTCAGAAATTTGCGATGTAAGTTTAANTTTTGAAATGCATGANGAAACCGAATTTTTAAATGTATTTATATCTGAACCAAAAAATTATATTAACGAAAANACAATACTAATAACTGATTTTGAAGNTGGTTTTAATCCAAATTTTACNGGTTATTTTAATGCAGGAACNACTAAATCTTTGACCATAGGAGGNTCTGGAGAAGGAGAAAAATATTTACAACAAGATGGNGTAGTTAATTGGGATTGGTTAATTGGTTATATTGATTATTTTTCTAATTTTTGGNTAGATCAAAAACCTTTNGTTAATGATCCNTCACAAGTTTATTTTAATATAATGATAAAAGGAGATAGCACAATATCTCAAGCTGATGGAATTCCTAATTCTTTATTTAAGCTTGAATTTTACGAAGATGAGAATCAAGATGGTTATTATGATGCTAGTANTGAAGATAGATATGATTATGAGTTTGATGTTGATTGGAATGGTTGGNAAATGATTTCTATTTGCTATAATGATTNAGAGCGCCTTGTTCCGGCTTCAAATAATTCAGGTAATGGATTAAGAGAGCCTAANAAAATATCAAANGTGAGAACTTTATTATTAGCAAATCCNATTTCTGGTTTTGCAAAAGCTGATGTTGATTTTTTAATTTGGAGTGTTGGTGGACCAATACTAAACTAATTTATGCAAAGAATTTTTCCAATTATTTTAATCTTTTTNATCTCTTGCTCGAATCTGGAGAAGGTTACNNTATATGATGCNGAAATAAAATCAACCGAAGGTATAAATGGATTTACATCTATTAATATTTTTAGCTCCGGAGGCACTGATGAGGTGTGGGGTAATTCTAATNAATTNTGTAATCCTATGAGTTTTTCATCAATGGATGCTAGTATTGATTATAGCTTNAACAATATGGGTTCAAGCAATATAGAATCAACTAAAGCTGATTTTAAAGTTGATTTGCCAACTGTTAAAGTAAAAGATAAAAAAGGAATAGAAAAAAATTCTTTACATATTAAAACAGATTATCCTGCAACATGTGACTGGATTGGNATGGGAATTGGGTGGGACGGATGGCAAGGAAAAGATTTAACAAATATTATTGAAGGAGCTGCTATNNANTTTATGGCAAGAGTTGATGAGGGCCCAATATATAATATTCCAATTGTTTTTATNTTAGAAGATTACTCNGCTAATCAGTGTTATGCCACTNCAAGTTATTTAGGAATTGATGGAGGAATGNTTACAAACAAATGGACTAAGGTTCAAATTCCATTACCAACTTTTTCATACAATCAACACAATATTGATTTATCTAATATTAANCANTTATTNTTACAATGTTATGATAAAATAGATATATNNATTGATGATATAAAGATTGTATCTCATAAGCATANATATAAAAAAGTCGATTCTTCTTTGACAGTGGTTGATACAATTTTTCCTATCGATATTTTTTCAAGTAAATTAAAATCATCATTAGCGATTGACAATAAATATTGTAATAATTTTAAGTTAAAAACATCACCTAATTATAATGATGGTAATTTTATCAATGTTCATATTTTANATGATTGTAATTGGAAAGACTTCATTATAAGCTGGAACAATTGGCTATATACTGATTTGAGTTCAAGTATTTATNGNGTTGATTTANAATTTGATTTGAAGATTAGCAATTTAACTAGTGCTAATATAACTTTTGATGATTATAGTGGAAAAAAAATGTCAGTTAACTTATTAGATTATGTTAAACATGATNNCANAGATTGGCAACAAGTTTGCATTCCTATGAAAAAGTTTCCGATAAGAAATTCAGAAATAAATTTAAAGGAAATAAAAAGTATTATATTTTCTTTTACNGAGAATACAAATTTAAAAATTGATAATATTAAACTAACTAAAAAAATATAATAATATGAAANACTTAATTTTAATTTTACTTTTCCCAACTAGNNTATTTTCTCAAATNTTATGGGATAACTTTGAAGATACACGTATTGGATACTATGAGTTTGTACACGGAGGAATGACGACTAGATTTGAAAATCCGGATTTGTCTAGTTCTGTAAATAGCTCAACACTNTGTGCTCAATATGTTAGAAATCCAGGTGAAACATATGATGTTATAGTAATCGTTGCTAATGGATCATTTTTGAATTTAGAAAATTATTTAGATGGTACTAAAAAAATGAAAGTAGATGTTTATAGCCCCGCAGTTGGAATACCTTTACAAATAACATTGGAAGATTCANCNGTTGCAGGTGCAACAAATTATCCAGATGGTCGACATAGTATTTATACAGCTGTAACAACAGTAGCTAATGAGTGGGAAACTATTGAATTTACATTTGATTCAAGACCTGACAATTCTGTTTCAGATGTTAATGTTACATCATTAATTTTGCTTTTTGATATAGGTAATAATACAAATGATACTTATTATTTTGATAATTTATACGGTCCAGAATTTAATAATCAATGTGATGGACTTTCAATTGATCCGACTNTAAATTTNGCAGACTGGGANTGCAATTGGAATCTTGGCGTATGTCCATCTGCCTCTGCTTGTNGTTCTTTTGATTATGTAAGTGGTTGGTTAAATCAAGTATATAATCCAGANAATACAACNATAAATACTAGTAAGTACTCTGGAGAATATACAAGAAATCCTGATTCTAATGGAGAGGATGTATTAATATCATACTTTACTTCTGGAAATTTAGATTTATCGTCAAATAAGTTTTTTAATTTTAAGNTNTATGGTCCTCCNAGACCTCTTTACATATCATTTCAAGATGACAATAATAANGAAGTGTTAGGNTATGCATCGGCACTAAGTAGTAATAATCAATGGCAACAGTTTACAGTTGATTTGAGTAGCGTTGCAACNCAGAGTATAAGTCGTTTTGTTTTGTTTTTAGATCAATCAATAGTAAATTGGGATACGTATNACTTAGACGANTTTCATTTNTCTTCTANNCCANTANATCATAATTTCATCAATTATGAGACNAATATAAATGTATATCCACAGCCAACAAATANTANNTTAAATATACAATCTGATAATAATATCAAAGAAATATTNATCTATGATTNTTTAGGTAAAGAGATTTNACATNANCAAAAATTTAATAAATCTAGTANAGTTAAATTAGATGTGTCTAATCTTGTTTCTGGNACATATTTTATAAAAATTCAAACAAAAGANGATACTACNNTAAAACAAATTCAAATAGCTCACTAGTATGAGATTTTATNTNCTTNACATATTTTTTNTAATCTCNTATNTTAGTTCAGCTCAAATTAATATNTCTGGTANAACNGAAATTATAAAAAGTAATGAAGGNTTCCAACTTTTAAGAAATGGTCATCCTTATTATGTCAATGGAGCAGGTGGAAATGAATATTTAGATGTTTTAAAATCAATAGGGGGAAATTCTATTCGAACTTGGAGTACTGATAATGCAAAGGTTATACTAGACGAGGCTCATCAAAAAGGAATATCTGTGTGTCTGGGTCTTTGGGTTGGTCATGAAAGACATGGATTTGACTATAATGATGAATATGCTATTAGAGCTCAAATTGAGTCATTTAAAAATGAAATATTTAAATATAAAGATCATCCTGCATTGTTGATGTGGGCTGTTGGAAATGAAGTTGATTTGTTCTATAAAAACTTCAGAGTGTGGCAGGCTGTTGGAGATATAGCTAAGATGATAAAAGAAATAGATCCAAATCATCCAATTATGACAGTTACAGCAGGTATTGATCCTGCAGAAGTGTATATGATTCAGCAATATTGTCCTGATATTGATATTTTAGGAATAAATACATATGGAGGAATTAATAATTTGTCATCAATGGTTAGAAAAAGTGGATGGAATAAGCCATATATGGTTACCGAGTGGGGTCCATATGGACATTGGGAGTCTCCAACAACTAGCTGGGGAGTTGCTGTAGAAGCCACAAGTAAAGAAAAAGCAGAATTTCGAAAAATTGCTTACGAAGCAATCCTTAAGGATAGACAATTGTGTATTGGTAGTTATGCTTTCTTATGGGGATACAAGCAAGAACAAACTCCAACTTGGTATGGTTTATTTACCAAAGAAGGAAGAGCAACTCAAAGTGTAGATATTTTAAATAGTTTTTGGGCTAAGAGTGATAAAAACTTAGCTCCAATTATAAATAACTTTTTTTTGAATGGTCAAGATTCAAAATCTAGTATAAAAATAAAAAGAAGAAAAAACTGTCTATTTAGTTTTGATGTTGTTGATAATAATAATGATAGTTTAAGTTATTTTTTTGAGCTCATGCCTGAAAGTAGTGACAAAAAAGCAGGAGGGGATTTTGAAAAAACACCAGAACCTATTGAATTTGAAATTATAAGTAAGTCTGAAAAAACTATAGAAATTAAGGCTCCATCTAAAACTGGTGCTTATAGATTTTTTATATATATTCGTGATAAATATAATAATGTTGCAACTGCCAATATTCCATTTTATGTTAAAAAATAAACAAAATAATGTCACCGATTAACTTATCCATAGATTGTGTTATTTTAGGTTTTGATAATGATCAAAAATTAAAAGTGTTATTAATTAAAAAGATTATTAATGAAAAAAATGACTATCAATATGCCTTACCAGGTGATTTAGTAAAAATTGATGAAGATTTATTAACTGGAGCTAAAAGAATATTAAAGAGCTTAACATCTTTAGATAATATATATCTTAAACAATTTTATACTTTTGGAAACCCAAATAGAACCAAGGAGAAAAAAGACCAATCTTGGCTTCGACTATACAGAAAAAAACCAGAGGAAAGAGTTGTTACTGTAGGTTACATAGCTTTAGTTAACATGGAGGAATATGTTCCTCAAGCATCATCTTTTGCGTTTGAAGCAGAATGGGTTGAAGTAAATAAATTGTTTCAAGATTTAGCATTTGATCATAATCATATATTAAGTTCAGGAATAGAATATTTACGAGAACAAATAGATCACAAATTAATTTCTAACTTACTCCCTTCTAAGTTTACATTATCACAATTGCAAAATTTATATGAAATTTTGCTTGACGAAAAGTTAGATAAAAGAAATTTTAGAAAAAATATATCTAAAATAGATGTAATTAAAAAAACAAATGAAAAACAAGAAGGTGTTGCTCATAAACCTGCCTTTTTATATACATACGATAAGGTTTTCAAGGAAAGTTAACAAACACCAAAAGTTATTATGTTCCACAATATGTTTTATAACAATTTTCAAATTCTTTACTTGGGGGAAGCATAAATTTTTCAATATCATTTTGATATTCATAAGGTCTAGTTAAATAGGTATTTAGTTTATTAAACATAGTTTTATTTCCGTTAACAGCTTCTTCAATAACTTGCTCCACTATTTGATTCCTTGGTATAATAATTGGATTGTTGTCTTTCATTATTTTTTTGATTTCTTTCTTATTACAAAAGTCTTCAATAAATTTATGCCAATCACTTTTCCATATATCAAATTCTGATTTTGGAGACGTATTTATTTTAATATCACTATATGTTAAATTATAAAAAGTATTTGTGTAATCTAATTTATTTTCTAACATTATCTTTAAAAGATTATCTACAAGTTTATATGATTTTTGATTTACTTTTTTAACTCCAATTTTTTGTAACATCATCTCATAAAATTTCTTATTCCAAATTTTATCAAATTTGTCTATTACATTTTGTGCTAATATTATTGCTGTTTTTTGATTTTTATTAATAAGTGGCAAGAGAGTTTCAGCAAATCTAGAAATGTTCCACTTAATTACTTTAGTTTGATTACCAAATGAATATCTTTTGTAATAGTCAATTGAACTATAAGAAGTATATGGATTGTAATTATTAATAAAAGCACATGGACCATAATCAAAAGTTTCAGCGGAAATAGATGTGTTATCAGTGTTCATAACTCCATGAATAAAACCAACACGCATCCAATTTATAACTAAATCTATTTGTTTATTCATTACTGTTTCAAGAAGACTTAAAGCTATATTTTTACTATTTTGGATATTAGGATACAATCTTTTTACAGTATAATTAGTCAGTGAATTTAAATAATTTATATTACCAAAAAAAGCAGCATACTCAAATGTACCAACTCTAATGTGACTATGCATAATTCTAGCTAGTACTGCTCCATCATTGAGATTCTCTCTATTTATCTTTTCTCCAGTTTTAAAAACAGCTAAACTTCTAGAAGAAGGTATTTTTAAATAATGAATAGCTTCGCTAATAATGTACTCCTTCAACATTGATCTTAATGTTGCTTTACCATCACCACCTCTAGAGTATTTTGTTATACCACAGCCTTTAAGTTGTACATCAACTCTTTGATTATTTTTTAATAAATGTTCTCCAATAATCATTGCTCTACCATCTCCTAGATTTGTGAAATGTCCAAACTGATGTCCAGAATATGCTTGTGAAAAACATTTTTTTTTCTTTTTATTTTCTAACAAAATTTTTTTTAAATCT
>NZWA01000057.1 GCA_002697505.1 Flavobacteriales bacterium
GTGTAATAAGTAATAGTGTTTCCGATTTGATCTAATAGTTTTTCGTCTCCCATACCTTCAGCTTTTTCTTGAGCTTTAGTTAAAAGACCTAAAATAGCAGCTACATCTTCTGATTCACCTGGTACTTCAGATTTTACTTCAATGTCAGATTCTTTAGATACATCATCAACATCAACGTCTTTTTCAACATCAACATCTACGTTTTCTGTGTCTTTAACATCCACATTGTCTTCTACTTCAACGTCTTCTTGTTCTTTTACGTCGTCGTATTTCTCATTAAGTTCATCAGCTTCAGCAAGAAATGCTGTTTTGATAATCTCTTTTAATTCCGATTTTTTCATTTTTAATTTTTATTTTAGTTGGGTTTATTTATAAATATATTGAAAATTGTTCTAATTGCGTTATTATCGCTAAAATATGCGATTTTAATTATTTTTTCTTAAATTTAGCCTTTTTAGTATTTCTTACAAACTGTTTTCCTTTTTTACTACCACGTACTTTTTTAGCAACTGTAGCTTTTCTTTCGGCTTTTGTTAATGATTGTGCTTTTTTCTTAGGTAAACATCTAGTAGTCGGTTTACCTTTTTTCATAGTACCACATGGACCTGTGATATTACCTGACGTATTAATGCGCACCCAGTTTTCTTTTTTAAACCAGTCACGTAAGGATTCTTTAATTATTTCATCTAGTCTTTCTCTAGTCATATTATCTAGCGTTTAGATAATTACTAATTCTTCTAATGGCATAATCATCTCCATAATTGCCTGCCATCCAGTTATTATGAATGTAATAAATTACATCTTCAAATCTATCTTTATTTAATCTAGGTCCTGCCTTTATTAAATCTTCCATTTCTTGATCATAACCATCATCTAACTCATCAAACGCTTCATTTAACGAATCTTTTAATTTTATTGTTATACCAACTAAATCAGGTTCAATATTCCAATCATAGTCATATTTTTTAGCTAATTCTACAAATGCATGACCTCTACCTAAAAAATCTTCAATATTGCTTTCATCATATTGATCGGTAATTCTATAATCTAAATCATCATATGTAGTAGAAAAAGAAACTTCTCCATCTTCAATAAAGCCTTCATATTCACCTGAGTCTCCTCTTAGAATTGCTATGTTATTTTTAGGTAAAACATTAAGACTAATTGCTTCATTTAATTCATCTTGCTTATCATAATAATCTTGTGGGTGAAATTTCATTTCAACTACCTTACCATCTGGCTTAATACTTTGACCATCAACTAATATTTCAACTGGGTATGGTTTATTTGGTTTGTTATACCAGTAAGCCATTTCATAACCACCATTATCTAGTAGTTCAACTATTAAACCTCTTTTATAATCTGTGTCTTCGGCTTGTAATACTACTTTTTTACCTCTAGGTAAGATTAATTCAGCTTCAGGTACTATATTACTATCCTTATCTTCTTGTTCAGTAAGATATTGTTTGTTAAAATATTTTTTTAAGTCAAAATTATCCATTATTTTTTCTTTTTACTTCTTCCACTTATTTGACCTTTACAAACTTTAACTGCTCTACCACTTAAATAAGCTGATGATTTTTCGCCTGCTGCTTTACGTCTTTTAATGTATGCTTTTCCTTTAGGGCATAATTCTTTTTCGTTTAGTTGTAATCCTAATTTAATAGTTTCAGCTATTTCTTTTGCTAATTCTTCTTTAAGTAATTTATCAAGTGTTTTAGCTTGTTTATCATGTGCCTTAACTGACTTTTTAAGTTGGCCAGATATTTTTTTAACTTTATTTTTTTCTGATTTTGATAATTCTGCTTCGTTCATGTCGTAATCATTAATTAATTTATTAACTCTATATAATTTATCTTCTAATTTATTTAGTTCAGCTCCATATCTATCAGCTATTTCTCCTCCTTCTGGTTCAGCTTCTTGCTCCATATCCCTGTATAATTGAGAAATTCTATCTTCAATATCTCTTTTTTCATCTCTTAAATCTAATACATATTCAAAGTCAATACGTTCACCTAATGATATTGCACCGGCTCTAACAGCACTTGGATCCATATCTATAAAATCATCTGATACAGCAAATATTTCAACTGTGCCATTTTCAAAATCATTTATATCCAAATCTTCTAAATCAAATTTCTTTGATAATTTTTTACCTATTTCTTCTGCTTGCCTTAAAGCTTCTTGTGAACTTAATCTTCTAATTTGACCTGACATTGTTTCTTTACCTAATGCTGTAGATACACCACCTCCAGTATCATACTTTATGTATCCAAATAAGAAATTAGGTGTGTTTTTAGGTCTTACAAATCTGGGTTCAGATACTTTTATGTATGAGTCTTTATTAGGTTGATATTTATCTTCTCCTATAAGGTTAAATCTTGTTAAGAGTAAATTAGGATCTTCTGGGTTTAATGCTTGAGCAATTTGTTTAGCTGTAAATTTAGGATTCTTTTTAAGAATATCTTTTATTTCATCTCCTAAAATTCTTACAACATCCGGGTCTAATTTTTTCTTAAATATTTCTTCTACTGGAGCCTCTTCTTTACTTCTCATCCATTTAGCTAATATTTCTCTAGCTTCTCTTTTATCTAAACCAAATTCTCTTGATAAATAAGGGCCAGCTCCAAACATATTAGTTACACCTGTGTCTCTTAAAGCATCTAAAAAAGTAAACATTTCTTTTTCGACACCCTCATTTAAATTATTTTTAGCTACTGCAAAAAATGATATTGATGCTGGGTAGTCTCTTTCACCGGGTTCTATCTCATAATCACTAGTATCATGAAATTCAAAATCAAACTTTTTAGTATTTCTGTTAGTGGTTTCAAAAGCATCCTTTATTTTTTCAATATCTTGAGCAGAAAAATCCTTTAAACTATATATATTTAAATAATAACCTTCTCTACCGTTATAAGACCCACTTCCAAATCTATCCTTAGGATCAAAATCTTTTAAGTAAGATAATAATATTTGAGCATCATCTTGTTTATGTAAAAAACGAGGTTCAGGCATTTCGCCTCTGGCTTCATTTAAATATTGATTTCTTAGATATTTAGTTATGCTAAAGTTATTCATTCTATTTTATTTATAAATATATAAAAATATTTTACTTTTTAAGACTTTCTAAATGTTCGATTGTTTTAGCTAACCCTTCATATACTTTTTCTATATTAGGACCTCCAACCCACTTTTCAACATCTCCTTGTTCTGTTATATATGAATTATTTGATATAGTTAGTTGTGATTCTATATAGCTTTTTATGTCATTTATAAACCCATCTATATCTGAGTTTATAATTCTAGCTTCATAAGCTTCATATAATCCTGCTTTACGTAATTCATGTTCAAATTTAACAACACAATTAAGACATTTTTTGTGTAGGTTATAATAAGCTTTATCAATATCAACATGCATTTTAGACCCACAACTAGGGCAAAATATAGGCATCATATGAGCTTTTTTTGCAGCATCTAATTTAGTAATATTTTGTTTAATACCATCTTTAATAGTCCATTTACGACCATCTGCTTCCCATACATCACCCTCTTTATAATGTTTTTCTGACTTAGAATAACCAACACCTTGACCTACTTTTTCACCATGCTTACCTTGAATAAGGTTACGCATTCTGTTAACATCCCTTTCAGTAAATTGTTTTTTTAATCCTTGTACTTTACTCATAAACTATATTTTTTGTAACTCCGTAATTATTGTTTGTATTTCTTCTGATGTTAACTTGCCATCAATTTTCCATACTTTAATTTGGTTAATTAATTCACTTACTAATATTTTTTGTTGTGGGGGTGGAGGTGTAAATGTTTTAGTATTATTACTTCTTACTCGAGGAGAACCACCTTTATAACCACCACCTAATGTTTTTATTTCACTCATAATCCTAGTTGTTTAAGTTGTTCAATTGTATCAGCAGCTGATGTGTGTAATATTCCTATACCACCTTGTGATCTCCATTGTTCAATATTTGATTCTCTATCATCAATTAATATATGGTTTGGTGCTGCATAATTTTGTTTTTTAGCTGCTTGAGCTAATGTTAATTTAACTCCAGGTAAATTATTTCTAACCCATAATCTTTTACCTAATCTAGATGTTTGAGATCTTGAAGGTGATGATAATAGTTCTACATCATAATTTTTAATATAATCCCAATATGTTTTACCATCAGACATCCAGGGCATACCTACCCAAAATGCTACACCTTCACCATCAGCTAATTCCCAAAATTTTTCTTTACCAAATCTTTTTTCGTATTCTGAAGGTGGAATACCATCAGAGTATTTTTCAAATCTACCATTAAAGTCAGTTATGACCCCATCCATATCCGAAAATATTTTATATTCTTTTTTATTCATAGCATTTTCTACTTCTGTAGCTATTTCTCTTGCAAATTGGTTTAACCCAAAAGGATCCTTACCTAATTTATCATTAAACCCAAATTTATGTTTATATACTTCATTTAAAGAATCTGTAAAGTTTCTAAANGTCATTGTACCTCTTAAATTAGCTTCTTGTTCTAATTTATCAAGGTTATCATCCTCCAATGTATTAGTAGTTTGTACATTACCCAACCTATTTTCTAAATACTGTATATGGTGTATCATTTCATGAGCGTATGAACGCGCTATATCTTTAGGATGTCTACCTTCAGTATATAATGCTATAGTTTGAGTATTTGGGTCATAATACGCTGTTTTACCAAGAAATTGTTTAGCATTTTCAATATCACCATCAATAAATTCTAAATTTGGTAATGGTTCAATATTCATACCTTTATCTAACATATATTGAGTTAGTTTAGCTAAAAACCCTATAAGATCTATATGTTGGGAATATGTAGCACTTTCATTTATATTTTTTTTAGATTTTCTAACTAAACCCCATTTTGGTAATTTTTTACCTTTATACTCACCATCCATTTCATAGTTACGAACTGAGTATTTTTTACCATTTTCATCTTCTAATGATAATTTATATCTATTAACTCCTTCTCTACTATTTTTTATTACTTTAAGTTGTAGTGATTTTTCTAATTTTTTACCTCCTAATGGGAAACCTTTAGGTGCCCTTAAAACATCACCAGGTAGTATTTGACCATCATAATTTGTTAAGTCAATTGCTATTTCATTAACATTAGTTGTTGTTTTTAATGTTTTAGATAACTGTAGTGCTTTATAATATTTTTGATTTTTATCTCCTAATTGTACACCTTTTTTATCTTTATCTTTATCCATTTTCTTTAATCTAGATAATTCTTTATTTATTTTAGATAATGGAATTTTTTTACCTTTAGGTATATTTAATCTTTTTCTAACAGTACCTTGTTTTAATTTACCTGCTTTTTTACCTTTAGCAGCCATCTTTTCATATGTGTCTCCTTCCTCTAATGGTATATTTAATTCAGGTGCTCTTTTTTTCCATAAAGCTTTTATATCTTCTCTATCCTCTATAGGTAAATTTAAATCATACTGCAAATAATTATCAATTACTTGCTCTAAAGGTTGTCTTGATTTTTTAGCTTTTAAATATAAACCTTCTAAATTAGCGTCTATTTCTTTTTCTAATTTATAATACTCAGGAGTGCCTAAAGTTTTTCTCCAAAATTTCCACCATGGTTTTTTACCTGTTGCTAATTCTTCTCTTTCAGATCTATCTGATGCTTTTTCTTTACCTTTTTTAACATTAGGTCCTGATTGCATTAAATGTTCTATTTCATGTCTAATAGTATTTCTAATATCCATAGAAATTCGTTCCCACATTCTAGGTAATTCATCTATAGGAATATTATAATTTAATCTAACTCTAGGTAAACCTTTAGGTGGATCAGGTATAGCTGCTCCTGCTGTTCTATAAAAACCACCAAATTTAGCTTCTGCTTTATATATAAATTTTAAATGTGGGTAATCAAAATCTAAACCAGGACCTACTTCTACTTCAATAAGTCCTTTATTTTGACCATCTTCAAAATCACCTTTCCAAGCATTTAAAGTAAAGCCAGCTAATTTAGTTACTAAAGAATCATATTTACCTTCATTTATATCTCTATAATTAGTTGAAGGAGGAAATGAATTCATTTTCTTTTTAGCTTGTTCTTTTGTTTTATAAGGACCAAATTCTTGTCTTATACCTGGAGAGAATGGATTATCTTGAATATAGTAGTATTTATCTCCTCTTTTTTCAATAGCTCTATAACGGCTTCTACCACCAAATCCTTTTCTTTCTTTTACTTTATCATATCCAGATCCAAATGGAGCTGCTTTACCATCATGGTTAGGAGCTACATTTTCTTTCTTTTGTTTTTTTAAACGCTGTGTTTTCTTTTTAGATGCTTCTTTTTTACCTTTAATATATTCAAATCCAGCTTTTAATTTCTTTTTCTTATCTGGGTCCTTAGTTCTAGCTAGTGCTGCTCTTACTCTTTGATGAATTAAATTAATTATTTGAGATTGTCTGGCATGTGATTTAGCTTTGAACGATGCTTTACCTAAAGTGTCTACTATATCCTGTCTAGTACTAAACTTAACACCTACAGTATCTTTAGGATCCTCATCTGTGTATAATCTTCTACTTGATCCTTTAGGTTTTTTACCTGTTCCTTTTTTAGGATCTGCTTCATTAAGCCATTCTTCTATTAAAGCTATTTCATCTAATTTTAAAAATTCTTTTGCTACACCTGATTCTTGAAGTATCCAATATAAAATACCAAATATAGATACAGGAATATTACCTGTTATACCTAATAAAGCCAAAAATCCAAGATCTAATAATTGTTTATTTATTTTCTTTTGTTCTGCTTCATTTGGTTTTTCACCTGATATTACATACTCTGCTATTTCTTTAACTAATACTAAAGTTTGTTTGCCTTCTCTTTTAACTATTTCTAATAATTTTCTACCAGCTTTTTCTGCTCCTCCTAAAAATTGGTCAATAATAGGTTTTACTACATCAAATTTAGGAATTGACATTTCATCTAACTTTTGTACTAGTTTAAATACTTCAGATTTTTCCTCTACTTCATAAGGTAAAAATTTAACAAATTCTTCTTCATTATCTAATACTTTTCTAGCATTAGTACCACTCATATTAGGATCATAAGTAGGAATTACTTTAACTATAATGTTAGGATATTTTTCTTTTAAATTATTTGTTCTTGCAGATACATCATCTAAATCATCTTGTCTACCTTCTCTGTATCCTATAACAAAATAAATTATATCTTGAGGATTATCTTTAGCTAAACGTAAAATATCCCCAATTGGAGATTTTGAAGGTTGTATATCAACTTTATTAGCTAAATATTTTTTATATATGTCCCAAATCTGAATTGCTTCAAATTGATCTATACCATCACGTACTTTACCTCCTACATAGATATAAAATTCATCTATTTCTGGAAAGTCATTAAGTGCTGTTTTTACTATTTCAAAATGACCTCTTGTAGGTGGTTTAAAACCTCCCCCATATGCTGCTAATACTCTACCCATTTATAAATGATTTTATTTTTGCTTGAGCTTCTTCTCTTGAAACTGAATTATCAATTATGTCCTTAACACCTTCATCTGATAATAATGCTTTAATATCAGCATTTAATTGAGCTTTAGATTTAGCTGATCTTGCTTTTTGGGCATCAGTTTTAGGTTTTGTATTTTGTGGTTTAAAAGGATCTAAATATTTTTTTACTATATCTTCTAAATTATCTAATTTTTCATCTTGTAACAAGTTTGATACAGATACAAAATTATTACCAAATAAATCTTTATATGGTTGATAATTTTTAGTAACATCATTCCATGTTCTCATTACAATAGCTGGTGCTAAACTTCTATCACCTGATTTATCAAATCTATCTTGATTTTGTTTTAATGAACGTTCTAAATCAGTATAAACATAAAGCATAAATACTTCATAACCAGCATTTTCTAGTTCTTCTTTTAATTTTTCTGTTTGTCTATATGATGCAGCAGTACCATCTAATATAAATGATTCTCTACTAGCTATTGCTTTAGGTAAATCCTCATCCTTTAATTTTGCAGTAGCTTGTCTCATTAATTTAGCTGCTTGACTTCTTTCTTCAGGGGTAGCATTTTTTAAATCTAAACTTACACCTGCTTTTTTTAATAAAGGAACAAAGTCAAAATCTATATTATAAGTAGTTAAACCAGATAGATCTAATCCTTTAAGAATATATCCTTTTCCAGCTCCTGGTGCACCTGCTAATATAATTGCTTTAGGAGATGCTGTTGCCTCTTTTAGTAATTGCATTAATTTTATCATACTTTTGGTTTTCCAAACATTGTTTTTCTATACTTTTTACCACCTAAAATTCTATCGTAAGTGCCATCATCATATACTTTTATTTCTTTACCTTTTAAAGCTTTACGAATTGTTTCTTCATCTGTAACTTGTACTACTCCTGCCTTACGTAAAATATTTTCTATAGCACCTGATGCTTCAATGTAATTTGAAGGTTCGTCTAATTGATCAATTGTACGACCTATTGCTCCTCTTTTACCTGGACTTGTACCATCATGTCCTATACCAACGTGTTTAGTACCACCCGCTCTTTGTTTAGTTACTGTAACAGCATCTAAATCTGGATCATCATCTAAATCTATTACTTCATAATCAGATCCTGCTAAATCACTAACTGATTTATAATTAGGATGACCTCCAATAGGCCCATAAGCATTTTGAATTAAATCTAGAATGTCATCTTCTAAATCTTTTATATCATTGCCCGATAGTGGTACCCATTTATTTTTGGGTATACTCACTTCTTTTAATAACTGTACTAATGATATCATGAATTGAATATTTTGTTATAAATATCACAACTCCCTTTTAGCTGTAGTTCTAAATTCAGTAAAACTTGGTTTATGTCTAGGATTTTCTAAATCAAATAACTTTTTAACAGTATTAAATATACCAATATTTTCTTCTTGTGTACGTTTTGATTCAAACAATTCCCATCCTTTACCTTGTATAGCACCTTCTTTAGGTCCTCTTTTAGATGATTTTAACCATAAAATACCATATCTATCTGCTGTTTTACCAAAACATTCCTCATAACATTTACCATAAACCGCTGTTTGTAATTCATATGTAGTTTGTAAATGGTTAGATGTTTTAAAATCAATAATCCATAACTCACCATCAATTTCACATATCATATCACAAGTACCTGCTATTTTAAGTTCATCTGAAAATATATGTACTTCTGTTTCAATTAAAGTTGGTTTATATGTTTCCCAAAAATCAACAAATCTTAAAAACATTTGCCATACTAAAGGATTGTACATTGGCTGCCCATTAACTAAAAAGTTTAACTCTTTACCATTAAGATAATCTTCAATCATTTCATGTACTTGAGTACCTTCTTCACCTGCTTTTTTAACAATCCAATCTGCTGAATATCCTACTTTTTTTAGCCAATCCTCAAAATGTTTACCTTTAGGGTAATAAGATAAAACATAAGTAATTGATGGATAATATTTTCCATTTCGTCTATAATACCTAGCATCTGGTAAGGTTATTTGTTTTGAATCTTCACTAATTTCTAAGACTCTATTATATGACTTTTTATAATAAGTTGTTGAATTTGTTAGATTAATTTTTTTCTTACTCATATAAGTTGTAATTTTTTCTCCATTAAATCATATTGTGATAATGGAAGAGTTTTTTGGATTAAATTTGTAAAATAGTTAAATCCCATTTCACTAGGGTCTTTCCCTTCGAGTTCTACTAAGTAGACCTCCTTTCCTTCATCCATAAACTTTTCAGCAAACTTTAATGCTTGCTTTCTAGCATCAGAATCTAGAGCAATATATATTTTTTCTACTGTTGACTTAACAATTTTCATTAATAAATTTTGTTGTAAATTTTTACCTAATAATGGTATTGCATTTCGTTTAATAGCAATAGCATCAAATGGACCCTCACATAAAACTAATGGTAAATTCCAATTAATAAATAATTCAAATGGAATTATATTTCTTGATGTTTCTGGATTACGATATTTAATGTATGGTTTATCCTCAAATGATCTACCTGTAAAATAATTTAAATGACCTTTTTCATCATATGATGGTATAATAATCATATTTTGATATCTACCAGATGTACAATATCCTAAATTATATTTGATAATATCTTCTTTAGTAATTCCTCTATTTTTTAGATAAGACAGAGCACGTCTACCTTCTATATCAGACATAGTAATATCAGAAAAATATTTTATTTCTTTAGGTAATCTTAATATTTTTTTATCTGTAGGGTTTTGGGTGTATTCTTGTTCATTACCTATTAATTTATATAATTCATCAAATTTTTCAGTTGATGCTTTTACTTTTTTAAATAATGTAGAAATTCGTGTACCTTTCTTATCACATACCCAACAATGCCAAGGATTATATCCTTTTTTGTTTTGTGAGAAATTTATTTCTAATTTAGGTTTATGGTGATTACAATAGGGACAAGAATGTGCTTGATTGCCTCTTGCAGTACGTTTACCTGATCCTAGTACCGAATTAACTAGGTTTATTAATAGTTCATTTACCATGGTGGTTTAATATACAAAACTAATTTTATGCATCAAAGCTATATTACTGAAAGTCTTTAGTATAAAATTTTCCTAAAATATTATCATTCCAAAATTCTTCAGGTTTTTCTAATACTTGATAAATCATTTGAAATTTTGTTTCATAATAAGTAAGTAATTTTTTACTTGGGGCCGCAGCTAATATTTCTCTTTCCCAGTGGTCATCTGGTTCTGTTTTAGATAATTCTAATATTTCTTTATTAGATCCCCAATATGTTTTCCAGTCAGATTCTTTTACTGCTAATTTATATGCAGGTCTTCTACCTACTACACCTTCAAACTCTAATAAATCTTTTTTTGTTAGTTTTACTTTCCTAGTAAAAAATAGTATTTTTTTACCTATGTATTTTTTACCTGTAGGTAGATGTGTTATTTTATAAACAAATCCGTAGGTATTATCTGGGAAGTCAGATACAGTATCTACTTCCTGGTTTTGATATATCCAATTGTTCATTATACGTCGTAGTTAACTATGATCGTTGTGTCTGTAAATTGTGAAATTGGTAATGGAAATGACAATTTTCCAACAGCTACCAACTCAGTATTTTCATTATATAATCCAACACAAGTCACATATGGTTCAAAAAATGATGATGTAACGTAGTCATAATATTCAACATTATAACTTCCAGTACCACCACTGTTTTTAAGTAACGTAGGATTAGTTGAGTAACCAAATTCGTTTTCTAAAATTGTACATTTATATTGTTGTTCGTAAATAGTAATTGAGGAAGAAAATTCAAATTTCATTTTACGAAGATCTGATCCAATGTATTTTGCTAGGGCTCCTAAATTATTACCATTGTTGCTTCCTGTTGTAAAAACTGCTATTCCTTGATTATAAAATATTTGTCCAACAACTAAATCAGTATTAAGATCTCCACCTGATGATGTTATAGAGCTACTTATAAGATTTCCTTCACCATCATCTATAACTTGAACCCCAGTTGGGAAAGCTGCTGATTCTGTATATGTAAATTTAAAAGTATTAGGTACTATTCCTTCACCAAATAATTTTTGAGGTATAGATATTGTAGTAATAGTTCCATTTGCTCCAGATCCAGTTGGGAAAAATCGATTTTGTTCTAAAGTTGATTGTAAATAATTATCAAATCTTGGGGCTATAATAGGACCGAAGAAATAATCATCTTCTCTGGTTGCCCCTGGTGTTACACTTTGTGTAGTTGCATTATCACCTGTGCTTTGAGTTAGGAAATTAGTGTAGTAAAGATGTTTAGCACTGTTATAAACATTTCCTTGTGATGCAGAGTAAACAAACCCAGTTTGGGTATCATAATTAGTAGAACCTATAGGATGGTTTATACCATAAAAAATATTGATACCATATTCTGATCCAGTAATTTCAGAACTACCAGATAATATCCATCCTTTATCTGCTATAAAGGGTGTTTGAATAACATCCTTTGTTGTAAATTGTTTGAACGCACTCATCCATTAGAAGTCTAGCTTGACTCTTACAAGCAACTCCTTAGTAAAGTCTTTTAATAATGGTCTAGATAATTTAGCTACTGCTACTAACTCTTGATTATCATTATATAAACCTACTGAGGTAATGTATACTTGTGGGTCGTTAATAAATGAATCAAATAACACAGCTCCCGTAGAACCTGATATAAATGATGGGTTTGTCGAATAATTAAATTCATCTGCTCTTGCTCTTACAAATACAAAGTCTGATGAAAGTTGTTCATTTGAGTTTAAAGTCCATCCTGGGTTAGTTGCTGCCTCACCACCTAGATTTAATCTATTAAATAATTTTTGTGGGTTATTATCTGCAGTATTACCATTTCTACCTGTACCTAAGTTAATACCACCATCAGCAAATGTTCCATCTAATGCAGGTCCATTTAATAATATCAATCCTATGTCTGGCATGAACCAACCATAGGAACCTGAATTTGCCGTCCAACCATTTGCATCTACTCCTGTAAATACTGTTCCAGCTGAACCTGAAACTAAGTTATATACTCTACCTGCTTCTGAGAATACTGCTGCTCCACCTAATTTACTATCATCTGTTATATATAATTCATCACTAGCTCCAGATCCTGATAAACATAAAGTCATTACTCCTGGAAGTAATTCTTCTTTATATCCTGATCTTTCTATTGGTAAAGCATAAAAATAAGATGCTGATTGATTACCAAATACAAATGAATTTTCTTCATCTCCTAAAATTAAAGATCTATATTGACCATAATTTGTTCTTGTTGGAGAATATTCTGGTACATTTGGGTTATATAATAAACTACCACTACCACCTTCATCACAATATGCTATGGCAAACTGAACTGACCCTGTAGCTGCTGCACCATAATAAATGTTGTAATAAAATTGTCCTGTTGTACTTGCTACTTGTACCGAAGATGTGTAATATTCAGATATATTAGGAGAGTTGTTTAACCAAACTGTATTGGTAACATTTTCATTACTTATAAGTAAATCTCTTGGGTCTAATGTTTGAAAAGCTCCAGCCATATTTTTTTATTTTATGATGTTTTAGTTATGTTAATTGGAACTTGTAATCTTGCACCTGAGTCTCTACCTACAATAGTTAATAAACTATATAATGTGGAAGCTGCTGTTCCTGTTGTACCATATAGAGTATTAACTCCTGTTGCTACAAGTGTACAAGTAGTTCCAATTACTGTTTTAGATACATCTGTTCCGTTTGTTGTTGTTGAATTTAATGCAAGTGCAGCGTCTGTATCAATACCTGTTCCTATTACAGAACTAAATTGTCTAACATCACTTACAGTAAATACATATCCAGATGATTCAACTACTGAATTATTACCTAAGTAATTTAATGTTTGTGGTTGAATAGTTGTTTGAGCTGTTTGAGCTAATTTTATTAAACCTAATCCGATATCAAGTATTGGCATTTTAGCTGTGTCTCTAGGTAGAGTTGCTAATTTATACTTCATCATTTGGTTTTCATCTGGAAATGCTTCTAATAATGGCATATTTTGGATAGCTTCTCCGTAAAATGCTGATCCTGATGGATTTGATGGATTGTATAAAGTGTAATCAATTTCATCATCAGATAAAGCAAATTGTGTAATATTAAAAGAACCATCTCCTCTTGCCAAGAGTTCCCTTCCTTTTGTTGTTAAGATAGCATCTACTGTTACTACCTGATTATTTAAATATCCCATATTTAGTGTATTTTAGTTATAAATATATAATTTTTTAGTTTCTATTCCAAGTTATAGTTTAAATTTATTGATTTAGGTGATTATGGTATTGGATCTGGTAATTCCGAATCATCTCTAAATGAATTTTTCTGTTTTAATTGGTTAATTAATGTTAAAGCGTTTCTTTTTTGTTGAGGTGTAAAATCATCTGGTATTAAGAATCCACCACCTGATCCTGTTACTTCACCTACACCAATAGCAGCATTTGGAGGTGTTTGATAAACAATAACTCTATCATCAGCGTTTACTCTTCTTCTAATTACAAAACTACCAATTGTTCCTCCAATTACACCAGCTTGTTCTGGGTCTGGGTA
>NZWA01000058.1 GCA_002697505.1 Flavobacteriales bacterium
TAAAGAGTTTTATCATAAGTCCTAATCCTGCAAATACCTTTGTGGATATCTCTTTAGATTATTCCTTAAAAGGAGAAAGTGAAGTTGTATTTATAAGTGAAGCGGGTTATATTTATCACAAACAAAATATTCAAGGAATATCTAAAAACGAGAAATACAATATAGATATTTCTAAAATTCCTCAAGGAAAATACCTTGTAACAATCGTTAATGGTAAAACTTATACTACTCCACAAAAATTAATTGTTAAATAAAATATTCTAAAAAGCACTTAATTTTAAATGCACTAAATTTGCATATATGTTAAATAAGCTTTTTATCTTCTTTTTTTTTACTACCGTACTGTTTTGCAGTAAAAAAACTTATGCTACACATGGAGCTGGTTTAGATATTAGTTATGAATGTGTTAATAGAGGATCCACTTCGGATAGCTATAAAATAATTGTTAAATTTTATAGAGATTGTAGTAGTAGTAGTACTGCTGCTAGTAATTTTTTTCTTGAGGCAAACTCAGGCTGCGGTTCATCTCTTACGCTCTTACCTCAAGTATCAGGCCCAACATTTATAACACCCTTATGTCCAGGTTCTTCAGCCCCATGTAGTAATGGAGGATTAGTTGAGTTAGAAGAGTATATATATGAAGCAATTATTTCTTTGGACCATTGTAGCGATTGGGTAATAAATGTTTGTGCTAGTGGAAACAGAAACAATGCTATCACAACAATAATTAGTCCNGCAAATCAGGATTTATGCGTTGAGGCTGAAATAAATAATTTAAATGTATGTAACAATTCTCCTTCNTTTTCTGAATATCCAGCTCCATACATATGCATTGGTCAAACATATTGCTATAACAACGGNGCTGTAGATATTGAAGGTGATTCTCTNATGTACTCTCTNACCAATCCNCTCAATGGTTGGGGAGNAGTAACCTATGTTGCAGGNTATTCNCCTTCAAANCCTATAGCAGGAACAACAACTTTTGATGAGTTTACAGGNGANTTATGTATGAACGCAACTCAAAATCAAGTTTCAGTTATAGCAATGAAAATTACAGAGTATAGAAATGGAGTAAANATTGGAAGTGTAACAAGAGATATTCAAATAATTGTTTTGGCTTGTTCTACAACACCTCCAATATTAACTGGATTTAATGGATTGCCTCAGAANGTAACTAACTCTACACCATTAGATGATTCNTTACATTTTTGTGCTNCNGGTTCTAACGCTCTAANTNTTACTATTGAAGCACCTCTTGGNTCATCAAATAATAAGANTATGAGNTGGAGTGGTATNNCAGGNACCAATGCAGNATTTACAGTTTCAAACAACAATTCTTCAAATCCAATTGGAACACTAAGCTGGACACCTCAGTANNTAGATGTTGCAAANAGTCCGTATACATTTTCAGTTGTGGTAGAGGATGATGCTTGCCCAGTTAATAATTTATTTACTTACACATACACAATTAGTTTATCCTCTGCTCTTGACTTTGATATTATAAGTAGTACAANAAGCCCATCCTGTGCTGGATATAGTGATGCAAGTATTAACTTAGTTGTAGCAGGAACAACTGGACAAGTAGCATATAGCTGGTTAGGNCCNGGNGGTTTTACGAGTTCAAATCAAAATATTAACTCAATANNCTCGGGTTTATACTATGTTGATATTACTGATGATGCAGGTTGTTCGATTTCAGACACTNTAGAAATTCAAGANCCTCCTTCTTTAANTGTNATCCCTANTGTTGATAGTGTTAGCTGTATNGGAAGCAACGACGGGGCAATTAGTATTGTTGTAACTCCAAATACTAGTAATTTAACTTATAATTGGCTGGGNCCAAATGGTTTCTCGAGTACAAATCAAAATATTAACTTTCTATATTCAGGAACATATGATTTAACAATTACAGATGCAACAGGTTGTATTTATGATTATCAAATNATCTTGCCCTCTGCTGATCCATTCAATGTTTCTTTTAATATTGATAGTATAAGTTGTTATAATGAAAATGATGGTGCTATTGATCTTATTTTGTCAGNTAATAGTAGNTTATTGACCTTTAACTGGGTGAGTCAAAATGGNTTTTCATCTATNAATGAAGATATAGATTCTCTCTACTCAGGAACCTACCTTATTACTATAAATGATCAAAATGGTTGTGCTTTTGTAGATACTGTGATNTTAAATAATCCTGATCCAATANCATCNGAGTCGAATANTANATCTTGTNATAATTATATTTGGAATAACAATAATTACAATACNACAGGAACGTATTCATTTTCAACANTATCTTCAAATGGATGTGATTCAACATCAATAATAAATTTGGTTATTAATAATTCNACNAGCTCAANCNAAAACAAAACTGTTTGTGATGAGTATGAATGGAANGGAACAANATACACANCTAGTGGAANATANACNTTTACAACATNAAACATNTATGGTTGCGATAGCNTAGCNACATTAAATTTAAATGTAAATAGCTCAACATTTTCAAATACATATNTTAATGATTGTAAGCCATNTATTTGGAANAANACNACCTANGATAGTTCAGGAATTTATACATTTAATACCGTGAATTCTNCNGGTTGTGATTCAATTGCTACAATAAATCTAAATATTACATCTTATGATATTTCACTAGTTACACCAATTTGTNNAGNGGACTCATCAGCACTTTCAGTAAATATATTTAATCCATTATCTAACACNTATAATNTAACAATTAACGATANTTTTAANACATATAGTTTTGTAGTTGATTCTTTTGGTTTACTCAAAACTACCAATAATTTAATTTATTTTTCTCCACAAGCCACAAATCAGTATTCATTGACTTANGTTAAAGATGGAAATAATTGCGAATCTAATCCAAATAANGTTATAACTCTGACTGTTAATCCATTACCAACAATAAATATTTTNCCACTGCAAGTTTGNGCAAATGATCAACCGTTCAATTTAAACTATGCAACTCCAAAAGGAGGTGAGTACTTCATAAATAATCAAAGTGTAGATATGTTTAAACCACAAGNTTATAGTATTGGAGATTATGAGGTTNATTATTATTTTACAGATAGTTTAACTTCATGCAGCTCANCAAAGAAAGATATATTAACTGTNAAATCAATACCATTTTCTGACTTTTANTGTAGCGAATATGTTGTAAAGCAAGATACACCAATTACATTTTATAGTTCAAGTGATAATTATTCGAGCTTNTTCTGGATTGTAGAAAATGACGTATTCATAAATGACAGTTTAACATTTGTGTATAATTATGAAGATACTGGAACATATATTGTTAAATTAATAACAGAAAATGATTTAAACTGCACTGATACTGCCTCAAAAGAAATAATTATTCTNCCATCATATACNGTTTATATTCCAAATACTTTTAGTCCAAATAATGATGGGGTAAATGATCTTTTTTATCCTGTTGGAGAAGGTATTTTAGAATTTAAAATTAGTATTTATAACAGATGGGGAAATCAAATATATATTGGTTCAACTAATACGCCATGGTCTGGAGAAGATTTCCCTGATGGAAAATATGCTTACNTNATAGAAATATTAAATTTGAGAAATAGCCCTTTTAAGTANCTTGGCAATGTGTTGCTAATTAAATAGTTAAAACATATNTTTAAAAACTTCNTCAATTTTCGAGTATTTACTGATTTTTATATTAAAACCCTTATTGTTGAATTTATTATGTTTTGATATTATAATTTCTTTATAGCCAAGTTTTTCTGCTTCTGATATTCTTTGATCAATCCTGTTAACGGCTCTAATTTCTCCAGACAAACCAACCTCACCAGCAAAGCATATGTGCGTGTTTAAAGCAACATTCAAATCAGAGGATAAAATTGAACATATTACNGCTAGATCTATCGCTGTATCATCAATTTTAATTCCTCCAGTAATATTTAAGAAAACATCCTTAGAAGCTAGTCTGAANCCACATCTTTTTTCCAATACGGCAAGTAACATGTTCATTCTTTTAGTGTCAAATCCTGTTGCAGAACGCTGAGGTGTTNCATAAACAGCNGTACTTACCAATGATTGAATTTCAATTAANAAAGGCCTNGCACCTTCAATTGTTGCTGCAATTCCTACACCACTGCTTGCTTCATCTCTTTCTGAGATNAGAATTTCGGATGGATTGTTTACTTGCCTTANTCCTTGCTGAGTCATNTCATATACTCCAAGTTCAGANGCTGATCCAAATCTATTTTTTATACTTCTNAGAATTCTATAAACATGATTTCGATCTCCTTCAAATTGTAAAACAGTGTCAACCATGTGTTCAAGNATTTTTGGGCCGGCAATTGCACCATCTTTATTTATATGTCCAATTAAAAAAACAGCTGTGTCAGAGTTTTTTGCATATTCAATTAGTTCAGCAGTGCACTCTCTAATTTGAGATACACTTCCGGCTGATGAATCAATCGAATCGGTATGTAGTGTTTGAATTGAATCAACTACTAGAATATCAGGTTGAATATGTTTAATTTGTTGGAAAATATTTTGAGTNGATGTTTCAGTCAAAACAAAACATTTATTTGATTCTTTGTTGATTCGTTCGGCTCTCATTTTAATTTGTTTTTCACTTTCCTCACCTGAAACNTATAAAATTTTNTTTCTTGATGAGCTAAGAGCAAATTGTAGCATAAGAGTTGATTTTCCAATTCCAGGATCTCCTCCAAGTAAAACTAATGATCCAGGAACNATTCCACCACCTAAAACTCTGTTAAGNTCATTGTCTGTGCAAACTATTCTTTTTTCATTTGANTAATCAATATCGCTGATTAACTGGGGTTTATTTATTTTATTATTAACTACTTTACTTGTATTGCTAGTAGTCTTTTTAATTATTTCCTCAACAAAGGTATTCCATTGACCACACTGGGGACATTTGCCTAACCATTTTGGTGACTGCGAACCACAGTTTTGGCAGATAAATGCTGTTTGTATTTTTTTTGCACTCACACTTANGGTTTTTTTGATTGATTTATAATATTAGTAGTCGAAAAGCCATTTTTGAAAGGAAATATGANAACATCTCCACCATATTCTTTTAANATATCGTATCCTATAACTTCTTCTTTCTTGTAGTCACCACCTTTAACAATAANATCAGGCTTTAATTTTTTAATTAGATTAAATGGAGTTTCTTCATTAAATGACGTAATACTGTCAATAAAATTAAAATAGGATAAAAATTTTTTTCTATCACTTTCATTATTTATTGGTCTTGATTTACCTTTAAGTTTTTTTACTGAGNAATCAGAATTTAAAGCAACAATTAATTTTCCTCCTAAATTTGCAGCCGANACAAGAACTTCCAGATGACCATTGTGTAAAATATCAAAACAACCATTTGTGAAAATAATTTTTTCATTTTGCTCTCTCCATTTTCTAACTTGTAAAGCTAATGCATCAGCTGAAAATATTTTTTTGTTAAAATTTANGTTATTNTTCATNGGTTGTTTTGTTATTAAAAATAAATAAAATCAGAAGAGAAATCANTCCCATAAGTATCGCAACTAATGTTTGTGCTATATGTACAATGGTAGGNAATATTAAAGCAGGATTGGCTGATGTACTTTCCGATCCAAATGAGACATATCCAACTCCAAGTACTGCAAGACCAATCATAACAATAGCATGATATGACCCAATTCCTCCAGGTGTAGGAATAACCATTCCAATTCCTCCTAGAACTAAAATAAAAACACCATCAATTAAACTTAAATGATTAGTTTCGCTCATGCTGAAAAAACAGANATAAGTCATTAAAAAATACATGAGCCATATTATAAAAGTGTGTATCCAGAAATGAGTTTTNTTTTTTATATTTNCTACACTTTTAAAGCCTTCTTTTAATCCGTCNATNAATTGTTTTATTTTATTATAAAANGATAATTTCTTNATTTGTTTTNTACATAAANAAATAACAAGAATTAATGTNATAAATGAAGCAAAAACTAGTAATATTTTCTTTTGTGAATTTGTTTCGCTGTTTTGATTTTTGATGGCTAAATAAAAATCCTTGATTATCTTATGCTGGGAAATTAAGGTAAAAAGTAATAAAAAAACCAAAGCCATAAAATCAATTACACGCTCAACTATTATGGTTCCAAAAAGTTTATTAAGTGGTATTTTCTCTTTTTGGTTTAATGCCGTACATCTTGTTATTTCACCTGCTCTTGGCACAAATAAATTNGTAAAGTAGCCTATTGAAACAGCTGCGATATTGTTAATATTTGAGGTTTTATAATCTATTGCNTCAAGCATNATTNTCCATCTTAANCCTCTACTTACATACGCCAAAGCTCCAAAAATCATTGACAAAATAATCCAATTGAAATCTACTTTTTTTAACTCATCTANTAGTGCAATAGGATCTTGATGTTTGAATAAAAAATAAATAATAATTATAGTTAAGAAAATAGAAAGNAAATATTTTANAATTTTAGAANCAAAAGAATTATTCATTTTGTAAAATTATAAAATAATATTGTCAATTAATCTAACATTATTGATATAAGCAGCTATACAAACAGCATTGGTTTTTTCNNCCCCCCATTCTTTTATTTTATNAAAAGTATTGAGTTCAACAAATTCAATGTANTCAAGTTGAANNTTTTGATTTNGTAAAAACTGATTTTNAATNTANAGTTTTAATTTTTTTATANTTAGATGCATATTAAATTTACAATATTCTAAACATTTAAATATAATTGATGCTTCTTTAATGTGTTCTTTTGANAATAACTTNTTNCTTGAGCTTTTTGCTAATCCGTTTGNTTCTCTTGTNGTTTTTACTCCAACAATATCAANTTTTCTATTAGTNATNCTAACAAGTTTTTTTACNACTTGNAGCTGCTGTAAATCTTTTTCCCCAAAAAATGCTATGTTAGGATTTACAATNTCAAANAATTTNTCAACAACAGTTGCTACTCCATCAAAATGTCCTGGTCTATATTTCCCTTCTAAATTTTCTGCAACTTTNCCAAGATNATATTTTCTGCTTTCAATTTTTTNTTCATATATATCTNTAACTTNNGGAATATACAAAATGTCGCAAGCNATATTTTTNAGCAATGATATGTCGTTGTTATAATCTTTTGGATAATTTNTGTAGTCATTAAAATNATTAAACTGTGTNGGATTAATAAATATACTACAGACAGTTANGCAACANATTGATTNACTNGAANTTATTAAACTTAAGTGACCACTATGNAGAGATCCCATAGTTGCAACAAAACCAATAGATTTACCTTTAGTTATTNTTCTNAGATGCTTTTGTAGATNTTTTTTTTNTTTAAATATTTGCATATTATNTAAAAAAAATGTATANTANNNTAAAACAAAACTACGTTAAATGCATGATATATAGATTTTTTTTATATATTTTTGCATACCAAAATTTGCGACNATGGATAAACACAAAATACTTTATGTTTCTCAAGAGATTTCTCCTTACACGGGAGAGACCAAAATGGGTGAAATTGCAAGCANATTGCCGCAAAAGACTCAAGAAANNGGTAATGANATNAGAATGTTTNTACCAAGGTTTGGTACAATTAATGAGAGAAGACATCAGNTNCATGAAGTAATAAGACTCTCAGGAATGAATTTNATAATTGATGATTTTGACCATCAACTTATTATTAAGGTAGCTTCTATTCAAAAGCTAAGACTACAAGTTTATTTNATTGATAANGAGGAGTTTTTTCCTAGAAGGCAAATGTTTCATGATNTAGAGGGGAACTTTATGACCAACAATGACGAANGAATGATGTTCTATTGTAAGGGTGTAATNGAAACNGTTAGAAAACTAGGNTGGAAACCAGATATTGTTCATTGTCAAGGTTGGTTTTCTTCTTTGGTNCCGATGTATNTAAAAAAATTATACTCNGAAGATCCTTTGTTTGAAAANGTTAAAATAATTTACTCNGTATTTGANANTTCATTTCCTGGAGTACTCAATAATGAGTTATCNGAAAAGCTACTTTATGAAGATTTAGAATCAGANGATGTTGATAGTATAAAAAAANCTAACATCACAAATTTGCATAAATTCGCNATTCGCTATTCAGATGCNATCATTCAAGCTAGCCCAAAAATGGACAAAAANNTATTTAATTTTATACAAAAAANAAATAAACCATTTATGAGNTATCCTGGTGATGAAGAATTTATTGATGCTTATCATGAATTTTANAATAAATTTTTGAATAAAGAGGAANTATCTTTAATTTGATCCTAAATGAGATTTAACTATTTAATTCTTCTAATCTTATGTTTNTTGTCGTGTAGTGAACCNAGTATTATTGGNNTAGAGGTACANCCAGAATCGGAAAAAATTATTATTANTAGTAATTCTTNAAANTTAGTAGATTTTAATAATGAATCAGAAGAATCATTAATAAACAATACTTCATTAAGTTTNCTTGGTGAGCTAGAGNANACTTATTTTTTAAAAAACAANGCTTCATTTATAACNCAAATACTAATTCCAGAAAGCAATTTAACATTAGAAGAGAATTTAACTGTTGATTCAGTTATTCTTTCATACAANTANAGTGATTTTTANGGAGATTTAAATGATATATCAAGTATAGAGGTAAGAAAAATAGAACAGGATATTTACTCAGATTCAATATATTATTCAAATGACTTTTCATATAATGATTTTTCACAATTACCTAATATAGCAGAGGATTATTATGTTTCTCTTGATTCATCAAATCCTATAGTTAGAATCAAAATAAATAATGATATAGGTCAACAAATATTAGAACTAGGTAATACTATTCTATCTAATAATAATGATTTTTTAGATGAGTTTAAAGGATTTTTTATGAGTGCTCAAGCTCAGAACACAATTTTGCACTTAAATCCTTCTGCAACAAATTCTAAGTTTTCAATTTATTATCACAATGATTTGGATTCAGTAAATACTTTAAGTTTTAAGCTAGATGGTAACGCAGCAAGAACTAATGTTTTTGAAAAAGTAATTAGTAATGATATTTTAAATGACAAAGAAAACATTTATATAGAGTCTATGTCAGGCTATAAATGTAAAATATCATTTACTAATTTAGATACTTTACAAAAAATGTTGGCAGATAAAGCCGTTAATCAAGTTATTATGTCATTTGAAATAGACAATAATTTGATGACTAATGATATAATACCACATACACAACTACATTTGGCAAGATTAGACAATGACGGAAATATTGTTGACTTAACTGACTATGTAATTGAGGGATCATCTTTTTTTGGTGGTAGACTCGACGAAAATGATATATATAATTTCAATGTTACTCGTTATTTTCATGAATTATTGTTGGATAATACTTATACTAATCAACTTTATTTATTAGATAAGTCAGCAAATAGTAATGCAAATCGAAGTATTATTAAGAAAGAAGTAGTGTTAAATATAATTTATTCAGATCTTTAAAAAATGTGTGGTATAGTTGGGTATATTGGTAATAAGGATGCGGTTAGTATTCTACTTAAGGGTCTTCAAAGGCTTGAGTACAGAGGTTATGATTCTGCAGGAATTGCATGCATAAAAGAAAATGCTATACAAGTTTTTAAAACAAAAGGTAAAGTAAGTGATTTAAAGAAGATAATAACTGAGGATTCAGCGTCATCATCCATAGGTATTGGTCATACGAGATGGGCAACGCATGGACCGCCTAATCAGGTTAATGCGCATCCACACTTTTCTGGTGATGGAAGTTTAGCATTAATTCATAACGGTATTATTGAAAACTATTCAGCTATTAAATCTGCGCTAGAGAGTAAAGGTCATGAGTTTGTCAGTCAAACTGATACAGAGGTTTTAGTTCATTTAATAGAAGATATTATTAGTAATGAAAAAATAAGTCTTTTTGAAGCTGTAAGAGTTGCTTTAGATGAGGTTATTGGAGCTTATGCAATAATTGTAATGCAAAAAGGTAAACCCGAGGAGTTTGTTGCTGCACGAAAAGGAAGTCCTTTAGTTATTGGTATTGGAAGAAATGAATATTATGTAGCTTCTGACGCTACACCAATTGTTGAACATACCAATAATGTAATATATTTAGAAGACGGTCATATTGCAAGAATAAATAAAAATGAAAATATAGAGATTAAAAATATTAAAAATAAAAATATTACTCCCTATGTTCAAGAACTAAAATTAAATATTGATGCAATAGAAAAAGGGGGGTTTAGTCACTTTATGCTAAAAGAGATATATGAACAGCCAAGTAGTATACGAGATACAATGCGTGGAAGGATTGATCCTATTACAAAAGAAGTTAAACTAGGAGGTATATTAGAATATCAGCAGAAAATTGTAAATGCAAATAGAATTATAATTGTCGCATGTGGCACTTCATGGCATGCAGGTCTAATAGGTGAATATATAATTGAAGATTTTGCAAGAATACCAGTAGAAGTCGAATATGCATCTGAATTTAGATATAGAAATCCAATCATTAGCTCTAAAGATATAGTACTTGCTATTTCACAATCTGGTGAAACAGCTGATACATTAGCAGCAATTAGTCTCGCAAAAGAAAAAGGAGCTACAATTTTGGGTATTTGTAATGTAGTAGGTTCTTCTATCGCAAGATTAACTCATGCGGGTATTTACACACATGCAGGTCCTGAAATTGGAGTTGCATCAACTAAAGCATTCACCACTCAGGTAATTGTTTTAATTTTAATGGCACTAAAAATATCTCAAAATAATGGGAATTTGACCCTATCAGATTACCATCAATTAATACGTGAACTAGAACTTATTCCATCTAAAGTCAAAGAGGTTTTGAAAATTAATGAACAAATTAAAAAGATAGCATTTGAATTTAAAGATGCAACTAATTTTTTGTATTTGGGTAGAGGATATAATTTTCCTGTAGCTCTTGAAGGAGCGTTAAAATTAAAAGAGATTTCATACATACATGCTGAAGGATATCCAGCCGCTGAAATGAAACATGGTCCAATAGCCCTTATTGATGATAAAATGCCAATTGTAGTAATTGCCACGAAAAAAGGGAATTATGAAAAAGTTATTAGTAATATTCAAGAAGTCAAGGCAAGAGGTGGTAAAATAATTGCAATAATTAATCAAGGAGATGAAGTTGTTAATGATCTTGTAGATTATTCAATCGAAATACCTAACTCTCCTGATGAGTTATCACCGTTATTAACCAATATTCCTCTTCAACTTTTATCATATCACATAGCTGTTATAAGAGGATGTAATGTTGATCAACCAAGAAATTTAGCAAAATCAGTTACTGTGGAATAAGTATTGGAGTATGTTTAAAATTTAAAGAATGGAATTATATTCAATTAAAAGAAATAAACTTAACAATGTTCGATTAAATCCTTTCAAAAAAGAAAGAGAAATACAAGATTTAGTTGAAAAAAATACAGAAACATTATTTGATGTAGATTTTGTAAGTTCAGAATTCAAAATAGGTGAATTTAGAATTGATACATTATGTTTTGATAATGAAACAAATTCATTTGTAATTATAGAATATAAAAAAGGTAGTAGTTATTCTGTGATAGACCAAGGATACTCATATCTGTCAAAGATGTTAAATAATAAAGACAGTTTTATTCTTGAGTATTGTAGAAAAAAGAAAGTGTCTGTAGACATTGAAGTAGATTGGTCCCAATCCAGAATTATATTTGTATCACCATCATTCAACTCATATCAAAAGAATAGTGTGAATTTCAAAGACATGAATAAGTTTGAGTTATGGGAGATAAAAAGATTTGATAATGACACCATAGTACTAAATCAACATCAGTCAAATTCCAAAGAGAGTATAGAAAAAGTAATTGGTAATACGAATAGTATTATTAACAAAGTAAACAAGGAAGTAAAAGATTATTCCGAGGAAGAAAAGATTAACATACTAAATGAGGACATTAGAGATATTTACTTAAAATTAAAAGATAAAATTCTTGAATTAGATGATGTTGATATAGTTTGTAAAAAACATTATGTAGGTTTCAGAACTAACAAAACAATTTTTGTCAGTGTCACTTTCTTTAAAACATCATTGACATTAACTTTTGTAAGAGGTAATATTAGACTAGATGGAACTAAATCTCAAGGTTTTTTCTCCTTTGATGATCCAAAAAAAATCTGTAAAGTTTCAAATCATAAACAAAAA